>DASRYP010000183.1:0-12047 GCA_035687165.1 Actinoplanes sp.
ACCGTGACGACGTGACCAACGCCTATCTCGCGCCGGCCGAGCTCGACCCCGACGGCTGGCAGGCGCTGACTCGCAACAGCACCACCCTCGGCCGGATCCTGCTCGAGGAGTACGGCGTCCACCTGCGCTTCCACCCGCACGCGGACTATCACGTCGAGACCCAGGCGCAGACCGAGCGCTTCCTGGCGGAGACCGACCCCCGCTACGTCTCCCTCTGCCTCGACACCGGCCACCTGGCGTACCGGAAGGCGGACGTACCCGGGATCATCCGCAAGTACCCCGAGCGGATCGGCTACGTCCACATCAAGCAGATGGACCCGGTGATCGCCGAGCGGGCCGTCGCCGAGGATCTCGCCTTCGGCAAGGCGGTGGCTCAGGGGGCCAGCGTCGAACCCCCGGCCGGTGAGCCGAACATCCCCGACGTGCTCGACGCCCTCAGCGAGCTCGACGCCGAACTCTTCGTCGTCGTCGAGCAGGACATGTACCCCGTCGATTTCGACGTGCCGCTGCCGATCGCGCGGCGCACCCGCACGTACCTCAACTCCGTCGGCCTGCACTCCCGGGCCGACGATCGACCCCGTCCAGCCACAGGAGAGAAAATATGACCCCTCGGAACCGCACTTTTCGCGTCTTCGCCGCCGGTGCGACGGTGCTGCTGGCCGCCGCTGCCTGCAGCGGCGGCGGCCGGGAGAAGACCGACGAGTCCGTGTCGGGCGGTGGTAACGCGGCCGGCAGTTCGGGCTACACGATCGCCTTCATCACCCACGAGACACCCGGCGACACGTTCTGGGACAAAGTCAAGAACGGTGCCCAGCAGGCCGCCAAGGACACGGGCGTGACGCTGAAGTACTCGAACGACCCGGAGGCGACCAAGCAGGCCGTCCTGATCCAGAACGCGGTCGACTCCAAGGTGAACGGCATCGCCAGCACGCTGGTCACCCCGGACGCGCTGGCCGGCTCGGTGAAGGCGGCGACCGACGCGGGCATCCCGGTGGTCGGCTTCAACTCCGGCATCGACGACTACAAGAGGCTCGGCGCGTTGATGTACTTCGGCTCGGACGAGACTCTGGCAGGCACCACGGCCGGCAAGCGGATCGCCGACGCGGGCGGCAAGAAGCCCCTCTGCGTCATCCAGGCGACCGGCTCGGTGGCGCTCGAGGCGCGCTGCGCGGGCGTGCGAAAGTCGGCCCCGGGCACCGAGAACATCCAGGTCAACGGCGCGGACGACGCCGCGGTGGTGTCGACCCTGCAGGCCAAGCTGGCGCAGGACAAGTCGATCGACTACATCGTCACGCTCGGCGCCCCGATCGCCGTCGACGCGCTCAAGGCCATCGACTCGGCCGGCAGCAGCGCCAAGCTGATCACCTTCGACCTGAACGAGGAGGCCGCCCAGGACATCAAGGACAAGAAGATCGCGTTCTCGATCGACCAGCAGCCCTACGTCCAGGGCTACATGGCGGTCACCTCGCTCTACCTGAACATCAAGAACGGCAACGACATCGGCGGCGGCCAGGCCGTGCTGACCGGTCCGTCCTTCGTGGACAGCGCCAACATCGACAAGATCCTCCCGTTCACCAAGAACAACACACGGTAGGGCGAGGTGGCGACATGAGTCAGACACTTCAGGCGCCAGCTCCGGCGCCCTCGGAACCGACCAACCGCGTACGCCTGAGCCTGTCCCAGCGCCTGCTGAGCCGGCCCGAGATCGGCGCCCTGGTCGCCGCGATCATCATCTTCATCTTCTTCTTCGCGACCGCGCCGTCGTTCCGCTCGGCCGAGTCGTTCTTCACGGTGCTCTACCAGTCGTCGATCATCGGCATCGTCGCCGTCGGCGTCGGCCTGCTCATGATCGGCGGCGAGTTCGACCTGTCGGCCGGCGTCATGGTCTACACCGCCGGCCTGGTCACCTCGCTGTTTTGCTGGTACTACGGGGTGAACCTGTGGATCGGCGCGGGCCTGTCGCTGATCTTCTGCCTGGCGCTCGGCTTCCTCAACGGCTTTCTGGTGATGCGCACCGGCATCCCCAGCTTCCTGATCACGCTCGGTACGTTCTTCGTGCTGCAGGGGGCCAACCTGGGTGTCACCAAACTGGTCACCGGCACGGTGTCGAGCCCCGATATCAGCCAGATCGCGGGCTTCGACTCGCTCCGGGCGGTCTTCTCGTCCAGCTTCAAGATCGGGTCGGTGACGGTCTGGGGCTCGGTGCTCTGGTGGATCGCGTTCGTCGCGCTCGCGGCCTGGACCCTGCAGCGCACCCGCATCGGCAACTGGATCTTCGCCGTCGGCGGCAACCTCGACAGCGCCCGGGCGGTCGGCGTGCCCGTGGTCCGTACGAAGATCGGGCTCTTCATGACGGTCTCGTTCCTGGCCTGGTTCGTCGGCATGCACCAGCTGTTCCGCTTCAACACGCTGCAGGCCGGCAGCGGCGTCGGCAACGAGTTCCTCTACATCATCGCGGCGGTCGTGGGCGGAACGCTCCTCACCGGCGGCTTCGGCAACGCGGTGGGCGTGGCGATCGGCGCCTTCATCTTCGGCATGACCAGCCTCGGCATCATCTACGCGGGCTGGGACCCGAACTGGTTCAAGGCCTTCCTCGGCGTGATGCTGCTGCTCGCCGTGCTGGTCAACCTCTATGTGAAACGCATGGCCACCACCAGGAAGGTGGGCTGATCGTGACCGACACCCTGGCCTCGCACGCCGATCGGGACCTCAACCGCGGCGAGCCGCTCATCGAGATGACCGAGGTCGGCAAGTCGTACGGGGCGATCCGGGCACTGAGCGGGATCAACCTGCGCGTCAACGCCGGCGAGGTGACCTGCGTGCTCGGCGACAACGGCGCCGGCAAATCCACCCTCATCAAGATCATTTCCGGTCTGCACCCGCACAACGACGGCAGCCTGCGCGTCGACGGCCAGGAGGTGTCCTTCTCGTCGCCGCGCGAGGCGCTGTCGCACGGCATCGCCACCGTCTACCAAGACCTGGCGGTGGTCGGCCTGATGGAGGTCTGGCGCAACTTCTTCCTCGGCTCCGAGCTGACCGCCGGCCGATATCCGCTGGCCGGACTCAAGATCAAGCAGATGCGGACGATCGCCGACGCCGAACTGCGCAAGATGGGCATCGTCGTCAAAGACATCAATCAGCCCATCGGTACGCTCTCCGGCGGCCAGCGCCAGTGCGTGGCGATCGCCCGGGCGGTCTACTTCGGCGCGCGCGTGCTGATTCTCGACGAGCCCACCGCCGCCCTGGGCGTGAAGCAGTCCGGTGTCGTGCTCAAGTACGTCGCCGCGGCCCGCGACGCAGGCCTGGGCGTCGTCTTCATCACCCACAACCCGCACCACGCCTACCTGGTCGGCGACCACTTCGTGATCCTGAAGCTGGGCACGACCGTGCTCGACAAGAACCGCGCGGAAGTGAGCCTCGACGAGCTGACCACCCAGATGGCCGGCGGCGACGAGCTCGCCGAGCTGTCCCACGAGCTGAAGCGGTGACGCGGATGCTGCAGGTCGGCGTCATCGGCACGGGCATGATCGGCCAGGACCACCTCCGGCGGATGACGTCGGTCCTGGCCGGGGTGCGCGTGTCCGCGGTCTCCGACGTCGACCTGGCGGTTGCGGCCACCGTCGGGGCCCGGGTGGGCGTGCCCGCCTTCGAGACGGGCGAGGCGCTGATCGCGGACCCGTCGGTCGACGCGATCGTGGTCTGCTCGTGGGGGCCGACCCACGAGCAGTACGTGCTGGCCGCGATCGCCGCCGGCAAGCCGGTGTTCTGCGAGAAGCCGTTGGCCACCACGCAGGAGGCATGCCTGCGCATCATCGAGGCCGAGGTGGCGCACGGCAGCCGGCTGGTGCAGGTCGGCTACATGCGGCGCTACGACGAGTCGTACCGGGCCTTGAAGGCGGTGGTCGGCTCGGGCCGGATCGGGGCGCCGCTGATGATGCACTGCGCACATCGCAACGCCTCGGTCCCCGGCTTCTACGAGAAGGAAATGGCGATCACGGACACCGCCGTCCACGAGATCGACATGGTTCGCTGGATGTTCGGCACGGAGATCACCGGCGTACGCGTCCTGGTCCCGCGCCGCAGTGGCAACGGCGGCGCGTTGCAGGACCCGCTGTTCATAGTGCTCGAGATGGCCAACGGCGTGCTGGTCGACGTCGAGATCTCGGTCAACGTCCGGTACGGCTACGACATTCGCGGCGAGATCGTGGGGGAGGACGGGACGGCCGCGCTGGGCTCGCTGAGTCCCGTCCAGGTGCGCGTGGAAGGTGCCGTTTTCGACCCGGTACCGGCCGACTGGCGAGACCGTTTCCTGCGGGCGTACGACGTCGAGTTCCAGGAGTGGATCGACGCCCTGCGCGACACCGGCCGGCCGGTCGGGCCGAGCGCCTGGGACGGATACGCGGCCGCGGTGGTCTCCGACGCCGGGGTGGCCGCCCTGAGCAGCGGCGACCGGGTCCCGATCGTCCTGGCCGAACGCCCCAAGCTGTACGCCGTGGGCCGGATCAACCAGTACCTCGACAAGGGAATCGGATGAACACCCTTCCCGGTCAGAAGAGTTCGATCGCGGCGAGGTTGTTATCGGTGCCGGCGCCGCCGACAACCGCGCTGTGGGTATCACGCTGACGTGCCATGACGTGTTTGGCCCGCTGATCCTCGACGGCACGCACTCGCTCGAGGGTCTCGGCGGCGGAGCGACGGCCCGAGGCGTACGCGGCCACGTCGTCGGTCTGCTGCCGTACGTCGTCGACGGCCGATACGACGTGCTCGATGAGCTGGCGCCCGATGTCCTGGAACTGGACCTCACCGACGGCGCCCGTGGTGTTGGCGCTGAGCGCCCGCGAGACATCGATGATCTGCTGGGTCGCGTGCACCGTTCCGGCCAGCACGGCGTCCATCGTTTCGACCAGTTCGCGTTGGCCGGTCTCGATCGACGTGAGGCGGCGCATGATCGGTGTGTCGACGTTGAGGGCGAGATCGGCCGGGTCTCCTTCCACCGTGCCGTCATCCGCCAGCACAGCAACCAGGGCGCTGGACAGGGCGGTGATGGTGTCGCCGATCTGCTTCGCGACGGTCGACGACTCACCGGCCAGCGTGCGCACCTCGTCCGCGACGACAGCGAAGCCGAGTCCGTGCTCGCCGGCCCGGGCGGCTTCGATGTTCGCGTTGAGGGCGAGGATACGGGTGGCCCGGCTGACGGACTCGATCGCGGCGATGTGGTGGCTGAGGCCCCGCATCTCGGCCACCAGGTGCTGCATCCGATGATCGCGATGGATGAAGAACCGGACGAGCTGTCCCACCATCTCGCCGTTCGCTCTGACCTGGCCCAATTCGCGTTGCGTCTCGGACACCGCATGGGAGACCTCGTCGACGCCGTCGCTCATCCGGGTGGCGAGTTCGTCGGTGGTTATCAAACGTTCGATGATCGCTCGGGCGGCGGCGTCGGTATGGTCGATGACGTCGGTACCGGTTTGCTCATGTTCAACCGAAACTTCTTTCTGCAATGTCTGGAGGGCGGCCGGGAGGCGGTCACCGCGATGTTCTGCAAAATCGCAACGGATCCGCGACATGGGAACGTCACCCTTATCTCAGTGCATCAGATCGACGCCCGCCAGTTTCCCGACTTCACCATGGGCTACGTCGTCAGCACCTCGGAAGAGGTGCGGTCGGTACTGCGTGAGTTTCTGCCGACCGAGGATTTCAATCCCCGGCTGCTGACCTCGACCGCCGCGATCAACCTGATGAAACGGATGCGCAAAATGGACCTCACCGCTTAGCAAGGGGCCGGCCTCGATCCGCCAGAGGCTATTGATCCCTCAGGGGGACACGGCTACCTGGTTGAGCCGATAGAGCCCGCCGAGTCCCCGCCGCCTCATCAACCCCGTGCGAATCCCACCCGCTCAACCGCGAGCGGCTGACCGCAACCGGCACGGTTCGCTCGCATGTCCACACCCTGCCTCGCATGACCCACAACCGGCCCCGGGCCCCGGCCTGGTCGCGGGAGGACACGCTCGTGAGTCCGAAACCGCGTGGCTTCGGTCACCACCGGGCCGGTAACATCGGCGGGGCAAGGCGCTGATGGGGACGAGTAAGACCGCACGCAGCCAGGAGAGACCCGGGGACGGTGGAAGCCCGGGGGCGAGCGCGGTCCCAAGATCACCCCGGAGCCGTCGGAGGAAAGGCCGGCAACGGCCGATTAGAACCGACCGCACCCACTTCGAGTGGGCCGTGGCTTCCTGCCGTGGCCAAAGAGGGTGGTACCGCGGGGCGTCGCCTCGTCCCTCTGTCGCGAACCGTCCGACGGAGGAGCCCGCTTTGTATCGCCAGGTGCCCGCGCAGGTCGACCTGCCCGCGCTCGACCACGACGTCCTGCGGTTCTGGCAGGAGAAGCGGATCTTCGTCCGCAGCCTCGAGCAGTCCGCGGGCCGCCCGGAATGGGTGTTCTACGAGGGCCCGCCCACCGCGAACGGCAGGCCCGGCGCCCACCATATCGAGGCCCGCGTCTTCAAGGACGTGTTCCCGCGCTACCGCACGATGAAGGGCTACCACGTCGCCCGCAAGGCCGGTTGGGACTGCCACGGCCTGCCCGTCGAGCTCGCCGTCGAGAAGGAGCTCGGTCTCAACGGCAAGAAGGACATCGAGGCGTATGGGGTCGCCGCCTTCAACGACCGTTGCCGAGCCTCCGTCACCCGGCACACCGACGCGTTCGCCGAGCTCACCGAGCGCATGGGCTATTGGGTCGACCTGGCCGACGCCTACCGCACGATGGACCCCGACTACATCGACTCCGTCTGGTGGTCGTTGCGGCAGATCTTCGACAAGGGCCTGCTGGTCGAGGATTTCCGCGTCGCGCCGTGGTGCCCGCGCGACCAGACCACCCTCTCCGACCACGAGCTCGCGCAGGGCTACGAGACCGACGTCGACCCGGCGGTTCACGTCCGGTTCCCGCTCACCTCGGGCCCGCTTGCCGGCCGGGTGTCGATGCTGGTCTGGACGACCACGCCGTGGACCCTGGTCTCCAACACGGCCGTCGCGGTCAACCCCGAGGTGACCTATGTCGTCGCGACGAACGGAACCGAGGAGTTGTTGCTCGCCGAGCCACTGGTGGAACAGGTGCTGGGCGAGGGCTGGCGCACGACCGGCGAGGAGTTCGAGGGCAAGCAGCTCGAGGGCTGGACCTACCGCCCGCCGTTCGACCTGGTCGACGTGCCCGACTCGCACATCGTCATCCTCGCCGGCTACGTCACCACCGACAGCGGCACCGGCCTCGTGCACCAGTCACCCGCGTTCGGTGCCGAGGATCTGGCCGCCACCCGGACGTACGGGTTGCCGATGGTCAATCCGGTGCTGCGCGACGGCACTTTCGAGCCCGAGATCCCGCTGGTCGGCGGCCTCTTCTTCCGCACCGCGAACGAGCCGCTCGTCGAGGAACTGCGCCGCACGGGCCTGCTGTTCCGGCTCGACCCCTACGAGCACCAATATCCGCACTGCTGGCGCTGCCACACCGCGTTGATCTACTACGCGCAGCCCTCCTGGTACGTGCGCACCACCGCCGTCCGGGACGAGATGCTGCGCGAGAACGAGAAGATCACGTGGCAGCCCGAGACGGTCAAACACGGCCGGTACGGCGACTGGCTGACCAACAACGTCGACTGGGCGCTGTCGCGCAACCGCTACTGGGGCACCCCGCTGCCCATCTGGCGCTGCGCCGAAGGCCACCTGACCTGTATCGGATCCCGCGCCGAACTGGGCGAGCGGGCCGGGCGCGACCTGTCCGAGCTCGACCCCCACCGGCCGTACATCGACGAGGTGACCTTCGCCTGCCCGCAGTGTGCCCGGACCGCGACGCGGGTGCCCGAGGTCATCGACGCCTGGTACGACTCCGGGTCGATGCCGTTCGCGCAGTTCGGCTACCCGTACAAGAACAAGGATCTGTTCGAGCAGCGCTTCCCCGCGCAGTTCATCTCCGAGGCGATCGACCAGACCCGCGGCTGGTTCTACACGCTGATGGCGGTGAGCACGCTGGTCTTCGACCGCTCGTCCTACGAGGCCGTCGTCTGCCTCGGTCACATCCTGGCCGAGGACGGCCGCAAGATGTCCAAGCACCTCGGCAACATCCTCGAGCCGATCCCGCTGATGGACACCCACGGTGCCGACGCGGTCCGCTGGTTCATGGCCTGTGTCGGCTCGCCCTGGTCGGCCCGCCGGGTCGGCAACACCACGCTGCAGGAGGTCGTCCGCAAGACCCTGCTGACCTACTGGAACACGGTCGCCTTCCAGGCCCTCTACGGCCGCACCGCGGGCTGGTCGCCGGCGGCGGAGGACCCGGCGCCCGCCGACCGTCCGCTGCTCGACCGCTGGGTGCTGTCCGAGTTGAACGTCTTGATCGGCAAGGTCGACACGGCGCTGGCGGCGTTCGACACCCAGGAGTCGGGCCGGCTGCTCGCCGCGTTCGTCGACGACCTTTCCAACTGGTACGTGCGCCGCAGTCGCCGCCGTTTCTGGCGTGGTGACCGGGCCGCGCTCGCCACCCTGCACGAGGCGCTGCGCACGGTGACGCTGCTGATGGCGCCGCTCACCCCGTTCATCGCCGAGCGTGTCTGGAGCGACCTGGTCGTCCCCGTCGACCCGCGGGCCACCGAGTCGGTGCACCTGGCCGCCTTCCCCGAACCCGACACGTCGCTGATCGACCCGGCTCTGTCGACCCGGATGGCCTTGGTCCGCCGCCTGGTCGAGCTGGGCCGGGCGGCGCGCGCCGAGTCCGGGATGAAGGTGCGCCAGCCGCTCTCCCGCGCGTTGGTGTCCGGGTCCGGGTTCGACGACCTGCCCGCCGGGCTGCTCGCCGAGATCGCCGCCGAGCTCAACGTCGGCGCGGTCGGCCCGGTCGCGGGCTCGTTCGTCGACACCACCGCCAAGGCCAATTTCCGGACGCTGGGCCGGCGCTTCGGCAAGAAGGTGCAGCAGGTTGCCCAGGCGATCGCGGCCGCCGACGCAGCCGAGCTGACGGACGCCCTGCGCACCGCCGGGACGGCGACGATCGAGGTCGAGGGCGAACTGATCACGCTGACGCCCGACGAGGTCGTCATCACCGAGACCCCGCGAGCCGGGTGGGCAGTCGCCTCCGACTCCGGCGCGACGGTGGCCCTCGACCTGGAGATCACCCCCGAGCTGCGCCGAGCCGGCGTGGCCCGCGACGCCGTCCGCCAGATCCAGGAGGCCCGTAAGGCGAGCGGCCTGGCGATCTCCGACCGCATCGACCTGCGCTGGTCGGCCACCGACGAGACAGCCCAGGCTTTGACCGACCACGCCACCCTGGTCGCCGACGAGGTCCTCGCCACCTCCTACGAACCCGGCGACGATCCGGCCTGGCCCGAAGCCCGCGAGTTCACCGACGAGACGATCAGCCTCACGTTCTGGCTGCGCAAGGCCTGAGCGACTTCCGCACGCGGCGGTTGACGGGCTCCTGCTCAAATCGTCAGCCGCAGCGAAGGATGCCTGCCTTCTGCTTGGTTTCGAGGACGTGGCGGGCGGCGTCGTTGACCCGAGCGCGGAAGGACTGATCCTTTTCGGCCTTGGCGATGAGGGCGCCAGCCATCGGGGCGGTGTCGGACGGGACGATGGTGAGGACCAGGTCGCCGCCGGCGGCCACGAACCCCACGGCTCGTCGGGCGGGGGAGTAACCGGTGACCGCCCGCGCGGCACCCAGATCGTCGGAGATCACCAGGCCGCGGAAGCCGATCT
The DNA here is from genome assembly GCA_035687165.1 of Actinoplanes sp. Classification (GTDB taxonomy): domain Bacteria; phylum Actinomycetota; class Actinomycetes; order Mycobacteriales; family Micromonosporaceae; genus Actinoplanes. Next base: position 9,739 of record DASRYP010000183.1, read on the forward strand.
TGTCGCGGAGCAGACCGGTGATGATGGGCTTGGAGAACGCGGCGATCGCGTGGGGGTCGAGCTTCGGATACGACGCGGACGAGATCATCACGCTCGCCGAGCCGGCCTCGACGCCCGCCACGAACGGGCCCAGGTAGGGGTCGTTCACCGTCGCGGTGCTGTCGGTCGCGCCGGTGGAGGTGTCGGTGTTGACGCGGACGCGGCCCAGGCCGGGGAAGTGCTTGAGAACCGTAAGGACGCCGGTGTCCTGCGAGGCGGGGACCACCAAGCGGATCGCCGTCGCGACCCGCTTGGGGTCGGAGCCGAACTCGCGGTGGAACGCGCCGATCGGCGGGTTCTTGGTGCCGATGCTGGTGGGGACGGTGTCGGCGACCGGGGCCAGGTTAAGGTTCACGCCGATCCTGGCCAGCCGGTCGGCACTTTCGCGGGTGGTGTCGCGCAGGGTCGCCGTCGGGCCGCTGCCCAGCCGGAACGCCGACGGCAGGCGGGGGAAGTCGGGGCCCTTCAGGGTCTGCACGCTGCCGCCCTCCTGGTCGAGGGCGACCAGCATCGGGATGGCGGCCCGCTTCTGCAGGACGGCGATGTCGGACTTCAGTTCGGCGGCGCGGTGGGTGCTGCGTCCGCGCAGGAAGAAGCCGCCCACCCGGTAACGGGTGAGGGTGTCGCCGATGCCGCTCGGCGCGTTGACCGAGACCCCGACCATGAGCAGCTGCCCCACGCGTTCGGGCAGATCGAGGCCGTCGAGCGTAGCGGTGACGCAGTCAGGCGGAGCGGCCGACGACGGAGTGACCGGAGCCGAAATCGGAGCGGACCTCGGCGCCGTGGAGGCCGAAGCGGACGAGGCCGGTGCCGCGGCGAGGGGTGGCGGCGCTGCTTCCGGCGACTTGTCGTGGGAGCAGGCACTCAACGATACGATCAGGACCACGGCGAGCCAGCGTCTCTTCATCAGCGGCCACGTTAGTCACCCGGCGCCCGTTCCGCTCGCAGCCCCTCGAAGGCCAGGGTGGTCACCGCGTCGGCGAGCGCCTCGGCTCCGCCCGGGCGAGGGCGGTACCACTCCGTCAGCGAGTTGACCATGCCCAGGAGCAGGCGTGCCGCCGTCGGCGGATCCACATCGGGGCGTACGCCGCCCTCCGCCTGGGCCTGTTTGACAAGCTCGGTGACCAGGCCGTCGAACTCGCGCCGCCGCTCCAGGGCCTGCTGCTCGACCTCGGTGTTGCCGCGCACCCGGAGCAGGACGGTCACGTACTCGAACCGCTCGTCGAGCACCAGCACACTGCGGCGGATCAACTGCTCGAGCCTTTCGAGCGCCGGTACGTCGAGGGCTCGTACCTCATCGGCGGCTTCGAAGAGACCGTCGAGCGCCCGGTTCATCGCCATCTGAAGCAATTGTTCCTTGCCGGTGATGTGGTGGTAGACGCTCGATTTCGTGATGCCGAGAGAGACCGCGATGTCGAACATGCTGGTGTAGTCGTACCCGCGGTCGTTGAAAAGCCGCACGGCCGCGGCCAGCACGGCATCCTGGTCATGCCCGGGTCGTCCGCGTCGACGGGGCTCCTGAGTGGGTGCCATTCTCGCTCCCGGGCTTGATTACCGACCGACCGGACGGTAGATAATGATGGCACGCGAGCGCAAGGGAGCGCAGGATGACCACCCCCGCCGAGTTCTACGAGACGCATGCCGATCTCCTCGATCAGGCCGTCCGGGCGACCACCGTCCGCGACTACTGGTCGGCTTTCCCCGAGTCGCCCAGCAAGTCGGTCTACGGCGAGCAGGCGGCCCCCGAGGGCGAGCGGGCCTTCCGGGCATTGCTCGGCCAGTCCTTCCTGATCGAGGTGCCCGGCGCCGCGGGCAGCGTGTCGACCGAGCGCTCGCCGTGGGGCCTCGAACTCGGCATCAGCTATCCGAAGGCTGACCCGCTGGCGCTCGTTGCCGCCGCCCGCGCCGCCACCCCGGCCTGGCGTGCCGTCGGGCCGCAGGGTCGAGCCGGCATCGCCGCCGAGATCATCAAGCGGATCAACGCGCGCTCCTTCGAGCTGGCTCACGCCGTGCAGCACACCACCGGTCAGGCTTTCGTCATGGCTTTCCAGGCCGGCGGCCCGCACGCGCAGGACCGCGCGCTCGAGGCCGTGGCCTACGCCCTGGCCGCCACCACGCGGATCCCGGTCACCACCGAGTGGAGCAAGCCGCAGCGCGGGGGCGACCCCTCTCGTCTCGACAAGACCAGCACGGTCGTCGGCCGTGGTGTCAGCCTCGTCATCGGCTGCAACACGTTCCCCACCTGGAACAGCTACCCCGCGCTCTTCGCC
>DASRYP010000184.1:0-10613 GCA_035687165.1 Actinoplanes sp.
GTGCGGCGGATCCACACGTCGGCCGCGCTCGCCTTCGGGGCGTGTTGGCGTACGTTGGTCAGCGCCTCCATCACCACCCGGTAGGCCGAGGTGGAGAGCTCGACCGGGAGGCTGTCGATGCTGCCGTCGACGTGCATGCGGGCCTTGGCGCCACCAGCCGAGTTGAACTGCTCGAGCAGCGGGACCAGGTCGTGCACCCCGGCGACGGGGGCCAGCGGGGCGTCGGGCTTCGAGTCCGGGTCGCGCAGCACCCCGACCATCCGGCGCATCGACGCCATCGTCTCGGCGCCGGCCTCCTCGATCTGCTCCAGCGCGAGCAGCACCCGCTTGGGGTCCTGCTCGGCGATGAACCGGGCCCCCTGCGCCTGCACGACGATGCCGGTGACGTGGTGGGCGATGAAGTCGTGCAGGTCCCGGGCGAACTCGGTGCGTTGCTCGGCCCGGACGGCGTCGACCGCCCGCTGCCGGGAGCCCTCGATGATGCGCAGGTAGATGCCGAGGCCGATCGCCGCCGCCGCGGCCAGCGCCTGGATCAGGCCGAAGATGACGTACACCGCGGTCTGCCCGCTGCGCAGCGGGGCGAAGCTCACCGCGGCACCGACCGCGAGCAGCGACATCGCGCCCAGCCCGGGGGTGGAGTGGCGGGCGATCACGTAGCAGACGCCGAGCAGCGCGGCCGACTCGGCAAGCCCCCAGCTGGTCCCCAGGGGGTTGACCGGTGACATCGTCGCGCCCGCGATGGTGACCAGCAAGGAGACCCCGCCCAGCACGATCGCGCCCTTGGGTAGGCGGGTGGAGCCGGGCCGGTGCGCGGGCAGCCAGACCGCGGCCGCCGCCAGCGCGAGCAGCACCTGGAGCAGGCCCAGCACCTCGGAGTGCGAGAGCAGGCCCTGGGCGACGTCGAAGAGGCCGAGCAGGAAGAGGGCGCCGAGGGCGACGAGCTGGGCCACACGGCGGACGACGATCCGGTTGGAGTTGGTCTGCATCGCCATCCAGCGTATGCGCCGGTCCGGGGTGCCCCATCGGCCGAAAGGCAGATCCGCCGCCGACCCCGAGCCCGGCCGCGGGCCGATGTGCCGGTCGATCGGCTGCCCCCAGAATGCTCGGCGACAAGGGCGACAAGAACGTCACCGAGTGGAGATGACATGCAGACGCAGAGCGTGGACACGTTGGCCGCGGTCGCCGCCGTCGACCTGGTCAAGGTCTACGGCAGTGGGGACACGGCGGTGCGGGCGCTGGACGGGGTGACCGTCGGTTTCTCCCGGGCCCAGTTCACCGCCATCATGGGGCCTTCCGGTTCCGGCAAGTCCACCCTGATGCACTGCCTCGCCGGGCTGGACACCGCCACGTCGGGGCAGGCCCTGCTCGGTGGCACCGACCTGACCAAGCAGCCGGACAAGGTGTTGACCAAGGTGCGCCGCGAGCGGATCGGCTTCGTCTTCCAGGCGTTCAACCTGCTGCCGCAGCTCACCGCCGAGCAGAACATCACGCTGCCGCTGGAACTCGCCGGTCGCCGGGCCGACCCGCACCTGTACGCGCACCTCACCGAGTCGCTGGGCATCGTCGGGCGGCTCGGTCACCGGCCGGGGGAGCTGTCCGGCGGGCAGCAGCAGCGCGTCGCCCTGGCCCGTGCGCTGATGTCGCGGCCCGAGGTGGTCTTCGCCGACGAGCCGACCGGCAACCTGGACTCCCGTTCCGGCTCCGAGGTACTGCGCTTCCTGCGCAACTCGGTGCGGGAGCTGGGCCAGACGATCGTCATGGTCACCCACGACCCGGGCGCCGCCGCGTACGCGGACCGGGTCGTGCTCCTGGCCGACGGCCGCGTCGCCGGTGAGCTGGACAACCCCGACGTCGCCTCGGTCACCGACGCCCTGCAGAGCCTGGCCGCGGCCCGATGAGCGTGCTGCGCACCCAGCTCCGCGGCGTCTCCCGTCGGCCTACCCAACTGCTGCTCACCGGTCTCGCCGTGCTCGTCGTCTCGTTCGTCGTCTACGCCACGATCCTGGCCCAGCAGGTCACCGAGCGCAGCGTGCTCAACGGCCTCTCCGGCACCCCGGAGGCGGCCGACGTGGTGGCTCGCAACGGCCCGCTCGACTCGGCCCAGCTCGAGAAGCTCCGCGCGCTGCCGGGCGTCGCCGAGGCGGTCGGCCGTTTCGCCAGCGCCGGCCAGATCGGCAACGAATACCTGTACCTGACCGGTGACCCGGGCACCGGGCCGCTGGCCGTGGCCAAGGTGACCCAGGGTCGCTACCCGTCGAAACCCGGCGAGATCGCGGTCACCCCGCGCACGGCCGACCGGATGGGCCTGGTCGTCGGGTCGACGACCAAGGCGATCGTGCGCTGGGCCGACGGCGGCAAGCCCCGGCCGGCGGTGCCGCTCACGGTGGTCGGCGTGGTCGAGGCGAACGACGACTACGGCTCCACGGCGTACGCCCCGACGCCCGCCCTGGTCACGTTGACCGGGTCCGAGCGGATCCAGCAGATCGACCTGCGGCTCGACCCGGGTGTCGACCCGGTGGTCTTCCGCGACCGGATCGACGCCCTGATGGCCTCCTCGTTCGCCACGGCGGACGAGCGGCCCGAGGTGCTTACCGGGGCCGCCGTGCGACAGCAGGAGGCCGAGGTCAAGGTCGCCGACGTGAACGTGATCTTCGCGGTGATCGGCGTCTTCGTCGCGATCGCCGTGGTCGCCGCGGGCCTGGTCGCCACGTCGACGTTCCGCATCGTCTTCGCCCAGCGGATGCGCCAGCTCGCCCTGCTGCGGGCAGTGGGCGCGGGTCGGCGTTCGATCACCTGGGCGCTGGCCGTCGAGGGCGCGCTGACCGGCCTGGCCACCGGCCTGACCGGCGTGCTGATCGCGCTCGGCGGCGGTCACCTCCTCCCGGCGGTGCTCGGTTGGTTCGGCAAGGACCTGGCCGCGCCGGGCTTCCCGATCCGGCCCGCGCTCGGAACCGTCGCGCTGGCCGTCGTCATCACGGTGCTGGCTGTCCTCGCCCCGGCCGTCTCGGCCTCGAAGGTGTCACCGCTCGAGGCGCTGCGCGGCGCGGGTGTCACCGGTGCCCGGCGCGACATCGGCAAGCTGCGCTGGGCGACCGGCATCCTGCTGGTGGCCGGCGCCGCTCTCACCGCCGCGCACGTCATCAACGAACTGCCCGGACGGGATCCGGAGAACTACGACCCGAAGCCGCTGCTGCTGACCATCGTCGCCTCCGCTGGGTTCGCGTTCTTCGCCCTCGTCGTTCTCGGGCCGGTGCTGGTGCGGCCGGTGCTGGCGCTGCTGGGCTGGCCGATCCGGCGGATGAGCCCGGTGGGCCGACTGGCCGCCGGGGGAGTGGGCGCCGCCCCGCGCCGGGCTGCCGCGGTCTCGGTCGTGGTCGCTCTCGGGGTCACGCTGGTCGCCGGCGCGCTGGTCGGCGGGGCGTCACTGCGGATGCTGCTCGACCGCGAGACGGCCTCGTCGGTGCCGGCCGACTACGAGCTGACCGGCCAGGCGGGTGCGCTGGTGCCGGCGAGCCTCGCCCAGCAGATCGGGCAGCGTGCCGAGCTCACCGACGTCACCCCGTACCGCCGGGTCCAGGTCGATCTCGCCACGCTGGAAGGGCTGGACGTCACCGACCTGAGAGCCGGGGCGCTGCCCGAGCTCAAGAAGCTGGACACGGTCGCCGGGTCGCTCGGCGACATCGGGCCGGGCAAGGTGGCGATCTCCGGCTTCACCTCGGACGTCACCGGGGCGAAGGTCGGCGACCAGATCGAGATGACGGCCGGCCGGCACACGGTGCGGCTGACCGTCGTGGCCGAGCTGCCGGCCGACGCGCCGCTGCACTCGTCGGCGCTGCTCGATCCCGCGGACCTCACGAGGCTGGGCGTTCCCGCCGCGTACTCGGGGATCCTGGCCAACGCGGCTGTCGCCGGGGAGCAGGGGCGTACGGCGGGCAACCGGGCACTGAACGACGTGCAGGCTTCGGCCGGCGCCAAGTGGCGGGTCGAGGTATTGGCCGACCAGCGCGACGAGATCAACGACCAGGTCACGCTGATCCTGCTGATCGCGGTGGCTCTGGTCAGCCTCACGGTGGCGATCGCGGTGGTCGGCGTGGGCACCACGACCGCGCTGTCGGTGGTCGAGCGGGTCCGCGAGTCGGGGGTGCTGCGGGCGGTCGGGCTGTCCCGCGGGGGATTGCGGACGATGATGACGACCGAGTCGGCGCTCTACGGGGTGATCGGCGCCGCGCTCGGGCTCGCGCTCGGGGTCCCGTACGCCTGGCTCTTCGTCAAGGCCCTCGGTGTCAACGCCCCGCTCACCGTGCCCTACGGCCAGCTCGCGGTGGTCTTCCTGGTGCTGGTCGCGCTCACCGCGCTGGCCGGGGTGCTACCCGCCCGCCGCGCCGCGCGGGTAAGTCCGGTCGCCGCGCTCGGCACGGAGTAGGCGGTTCGTCGAACCGGGGCCCGGAGCGAGCTCTGGCCCCGGTTCGACCGGTGTGCAGGAATCCCGGCTATCGCCGCACCCCGGCCGGGTCCGCTGCCGCCGCGTGAGCGGCTGCTGCACGGTGTGCTGCTGGCCCAGTCCGGCCGGCTGCACGAGGCCATCGTGGTGGCTCGCGGGCTGAGCGACGAGAACGGCCTGTACCCGGACGCGCATCAGCTCCTCGGACTCTGCCTCGAGAACGGCTCGGCGGTCGCGGAAGCGATCGGTCAGTACCGTCTGGCGGCATACCTGGACCCGGGTTTCGCCCTGCCCCGGCTACGGCTGGGTCAGCTCGCGCGGCGCCAGGGCGACGACCGCGCCGCAGCCGGGGAACTGGAACGCGCGCTCGACCTGATCGCGCGCGAGGACGACGACCGGATCACCCTGTTCGGCGGCGGGTTCGGCCGGCCGGCGCTCACCGTGGTGTGCCGCTCCGAGCTGGATGCCTGCGGGGTGCGCCCAGGACCGCCACCGGCATCAGGCTGACCACTGTGCACCGAGCGATCGAACGGCACGGCTGAGTCAGGTCTCACGGTTCCGGAACCAGTCGGGGGGCGGCGGGGCGTCCCCGCTCCGCGGTTCGGCGCGCTTGCCCGCCACCGGAAGGCCCGGGTCCCGCCCCGGGGTGGCCGGCGCCTGATGCCGGTCGGCGTCGGGCGGCTCCGCCGGACTTTCCTCGCGGGGCAGCGGCGGCCAGGTCGAGGGTGCCCGAGTCGCCGACGAACGGGTTATCGCCGCGGCCGCCGACGATCGGGCCATCGCCGCCGCGGCCGAGCCGGGCCGCGTCGGGTCAGCGGACAACACCGGGGCCGGCTCAGGGGCCGGCTCGGCGACGACCTCCGGGGTCGGCACTCGATGGGTGTTCGGCCACAGCCGCAGCCGCCGCCGGGCGCCCACGTCCTCGGCCCAGCCGAAGAACAGCACGGCCCCCAGCGTCAGCACGAATGCGAGAACGAGGTCGGTGACCGCCCCCGTCCGGTCGCCGAGATCGTCCAGCGCGACCACGGTCAGCACCGGCCACACCGCCGCGATCGCGATGTTGTGCCACAGATAGATCGTCACCGCCCGCGCGTTGATCAGGTTGACCGCCCGGTCGAGCGGCCCGATCCGGGCGAGCCACCCCGTCGGCGGCTGCCAACGCAGCACCACCAGCACGAAGGCGAGCGACCAGAGCGCCTGTGACTCCGAGATGTCGTTGAGGTCCCAGGTGCCCTCGTCGCGCGCCCACCAGAGCGCGCCCGCCGCCAGCGCCAGCGCGATCGGATAGGCGAGCCAGGGGCGCAGCTTGGCCAGCCGGCCGTCCTGGTGGGCGAACCCGACGATCCAGCAGGCGCCGTACGTGACGAAGTCCCACAGCGCCGCGTCGGCGGTCCCGGGCAGCTCGAACCCGGTGCCGTCCAGCGCGGCCATGAGCAGCAGGGGCAGGGCCACCGTGACCCAGCCGATCCGCCGCCAGAGCGCGAAGAGCACCGGCGAGAGCAGCACGAACCAGACGTACGCCCGCAGGTACCAGAGCGGTTCCCAGACGTCGATGGCCTGGTCGCTGCCGGGCGGATCGCCGAGCGGCAGAATCCAGAACGCGAGGCGGACCGGGCTGAACGGATGCTCGCCGTTGTCCTCCTGGGTCCAACCGGCGACCAGCATGACCGGCACCGCGATCACCGCGAGCAGCCACAGGGGAGGGAGCAGGCGCCGCAGTCGGGAGGTGATCACCCGGCCGGCGTCGCGCTTGGACAGGGACGCCGCGGTCAGCGAGCCGGCGAGGGCGAACATGACACCCATGGCGGGAAGCAGGATGGACAGCCAGGGCCATCCGAAGAGGTGGTAGACGATCACCCGGACGATCGCGGCGGCACGGAGGAGATCCAGGTAGCGATTGCGCACCGCGACGAGACTGCCACTCCGGGCCGGTCCCGCGGGACCTCCGGGCGGGCGGGAAGAACGACACCGGGGACTTACCCCGTACGCATGAACTGTCCGCTTTGTCTGTGCGGTTGTGCGACGTCCGCGCCTCGGCTCGCGACCGCGGAAGGCCAATCGGCGGCGCCACCCCGTACGGGGTCCAGGACCTCGCCAGGCTCGGCAAGTGATTGATTTGTCTTAAGTTCCCGTGGTGCGAACCGATCTGCCCTCCTGGATCCGCGCCACACCTCCTTCCTCGGAAGCCGCGTGCGGCGCGGCTGTGCTTCTATGTGCGCACAACATTCCTGGGGAGGATTCACATTGGCATCCATTCGGGTTGCCGCTCGCCTCACCGGGGTCGTCATGGCGGCCCTGGTCGGCGGCGGTCTCGGCGCGGTGGCGCTGTCTTCGGACGGTGCCGGGGCCGCGGTGCGTACGCCGGTCGCCAAGGTCACGACAGCGACAGTGGTCACCAAGGCGGCGGCCGCGAGTTGCGCCACCGGCAAGTATCAGAAGAACGTCGAGTGGTGGCTCAACAAGATCGGCGGCTACGGCAAGCTGTCGTACGACGGCAAGCAGTCACCCAGTGACTGTGCCGCCATCAAGAAGTTCCAGCAGCGGTTCGGCATCCAGCCCGCTCAGGGTCTGGCCGGCCCGACCACCTACGACGTGGCCAAGCGGCTGGGCAACACCAGCGTGGCGGCCTGCAAGCCCAAGAAGTCGGGCTACACGTTCTGCGTGAACCTGACGCAGCAGACGTCGTGGATCATGAAGAACGGCAAGAAGCACACCAACCCGACGGTCGTCCGTACCGGCATGAACAACTACGAGACGCCGTCCGGCTCATACAAGATCAACAAGCGGACGAAGAAGGAATGGTCCGACCCGTACGAGGTGTGGCTGCCCTACTGGCAGCGCTTCCAGGGCGGCAAGGGCTTCCACCAGACCACGACCTACATCCACGACAAGTGGCGCGGGTCGCACGGCTGCGTCAACCTGCTCCCGCAGGACGCCAAGGCGTACTACAACGTCGGCAAGATCGGTATGACGGTCAAGCTGTTCGGACGTCGTCCGGGCACCTGACCTGCGGCTTCACCGAAGGCGGGTCGTTAAGCGGCCCGCCTTCTCGCGTGCGTGGTCAGCACCTCGTGCGGCGCGAAACGGTGCTCGCCGCCGCCCGCGGTCACCAGCCACAACCCCTCGCGGCCCAGCGTGTAGCGCACGTCGACGAACCGGCTGACCGAGTCGTCATGGTGCACGACGGTCAACTCGTCGGCTCGCAGCATTACTCACCTTCTTTGTTCCGGTGCGGGCAGTAGTACGGATTGACCGGCCTGCCCGGTTCATCCGGGCGTTCGGCATAGAGTGTCCTGCGTGTCCCGCGATCTCCCGCGCCGCCGTTCCCGCCCCTTCGTGCTCGCCGCGGCCGGGGTCTTCCTGATCTCCTCGACCGCGGCCTCCTGCGGTGACGAGCCGACCGACGTACGCCTCGGCGAAGCCGCCCGGGGCACGGTCTCCGAGATCGTCGAGGCGCCCGGTTCGGTGACCGCCCGCGCCGCCGCCACGATCAGCGCCCCCGCCGCCGGCACCCTCGACGACCTGCGCGTCGAGGCGGGCAGCCGGGTGAGCAAGGGGCAGGTCCTGGCCGTGATCGACGCCCCCGAGCTCGAGTCCCGCCGCCGCTCGGCCGAACGCGCCCTCGACCAGGCCTCCCGCGGTGGCGGCACGTCGGTCGGCGGCACCGCGGGCTTCACTTCCGTGCGCCATCGGACCGACCAGCAGGCCGCGAAGGCGTTCACCGAGGCCCGCGACGCCGCCGCCCGGATCACCGACCCGGATGTGCGCCAGGCCCTGCTCAAGCAGGTCGACGCCGCCCGCGAGCAGTACGAGGCCGCGTCGGCCGCCGCCGGGGCCGCCCTGCGCTCGGTGCAGCAGGGTGTGGCGTCGCTCGGTCAGGCGGTCGGCTCACTCTCGGCCGCCCAGCGGCTGCAGGCCCAGCAGGCGTACGAGCTGGCCGACGCCGCCGTCGAGGCCCTCACCCTGCGCGCCCCCGTGGCCGGGGTAGTGCAGCTCGGCGGCACCTCCGCGGGCAGTTCCTCGTCGCTGACCGACCTGCTTTCGGCGGGGGCCGGTTCCGCCCCGTCCGCCGCCGGTGCCGGATCGGGGCTGGCCGGCGTCGACTCGTCCGTCCCGCGCGGCGCCTACGTGGCCGCCGGCACGCCGATCATGACCGTCGTCGACGTGAGCCGGCTGGGGCTGACCGCCGAGGTCGACGAGACCGACGTGCTGCTGGTCAAGGCAGGGGTGAAGGCCACGGTCGAGCTCGACGCGGCCACCGGATCGACGTACGAGGCGACCGTCCGCTCCATCGATCTGCTCCCGACGACGTCCGCTCGCGGCGGGGTGTCGTACCAGGTCCGGCTCGATCTGACCGCGGGCCGGGACGCCGAGGGGGAGACGGCACCGACGCCCCGGCCCGGCATGAGCGCCGTCGTGCGACTGCAGGTGCGCGAGGCCGACGACGCCGTCACCGTCCCCGCCTCGGCGATCATCAACGTCGACGGCCGCGACACCGTCTGGGCGGTGCGTGGCGACCGCTACGAGCGGGTGCCGGTCACGATCGGCGTGCAGGGCGAGGACGTCGTCCAGGTCCTCGGCGGCCTCGACGCCGGACAGCGGATCGCCGTGTCGGGCGCCGACGAGATCCAGCCCGGCGACCGCACCTCATGACCACGGCCGCGATCGTCGCCGACGACGTCAGCCGCACCTACGACCTCGACGGCGTCCGGGTGCCAGCGCTGCGCGGGGCGTCGTTGACCATCGAGCCGGGCGACTACCTGGCCATCGTCGGCACCTCCGGCTCGGGCAAGTCGACCCTGATGCACCTGCTCGGCGGCCTCGACCGGCCCAGCGGGGGCACCCTGCTGATCGGCGGGCGCGACGTCGCCACGCTCAACCCGGCCGAGATGGCCCGGCTGCGCAACGAGACGATCGGCTTCGTCTTCCAGTCGTTCCACCTGCTCGCCCGCACCACGGCCCGCGACAACGTCGCGCTGCCGCTGGTCTACCGCGGTGTCGGCCGACGCGAACGGCGGGCCCGGGCCACCGCCATGCTCGAACGCGTCGGACTCGCTCACCGGCTCGACCACCGGCCCAACCAGATGTCGGGCGGGGAACAGCAGCGGGTGGCGATCGCCCGTGCCCTGGTCACCGACCCGTCCGTGCTGTTGGCCGATGAGCCCACCGGCAATCTCGACTCGACCACCGGGCAATCCGTGCTGGCCCTGCTCGAGTCCCTGAACGACGAGGGCGTCGCCGTCGTCCTGGTCACTCACGACCGCGACGTGGCCGCGCGCGCCCACCGTCAGATCATCATGCGCGACGGCCTGATCGTCTCCGACCTTCCCGCCCCACCCGACCCCCACCCCGCCAGCCCCGCCGTTCCCTTCTTTCCCTTCCGCGGCGAGGACCGATGAGGCTCGCGGAGGCCTGGCGGGTCGCCCTCGACGCGCTGCGGGCCAACCGGCTGCGCAGCGTGCTGACCATGCTCGGCGTCGTCATCGGCGTGGCGGCCGTGGTCGCCCTGGTCGGCATCGGCACCGGCACCAAGGGGCAGATCGAACAGCAGGTCGAAGGGCTCGGGTCCAATCTGTTGCTGGTCGTGCCCGGGCGCCTCGCGGCCGGCTCCGCGCCCACCGCCTCGACCATGAGCCTGGACGACGTCGAGGCCGTCACCCGCGTGGTCGGCGACCGTGATCGGGTCGCTGTCACCGTCGCCTCCGGTGAGACCGTCCGCGCCGGCACCCGGTCCTCCTTCGCCAGCATGCAGGGCGTCCTCGAGACCACCCCGAGCGTCTTCGTGCGCCGGCTCGACCGCGGTTCCTATCTCACCCGTACGGATGTGACGACCGGCCGGCGCGTGGCCGTGCTCGGCGCCGGTACCGCCACCGCCCTCTTCGGCGACCGCGACCCGATCGGCCGGCAGATCACGATCAGCGGAGTACGGTTCCGGGTCATCGGCACGTTCGAGCGGCTCGGCCAGAGCCTCGGCGTCGACCGGGACAGCGAGGTGCACGTCCCGGTCACCGCGGCGCAGCGTCTGCTCGGCACCGACCGCATCGACGGCCTGGCGATCCGCGCCCCCGACCGGGAACGGATCGGCGCCCTTGCCGCCGCCGTGGTCGCGACCCTGACCGAGCGGCACCCCGACACCGACTTCAGCGCCGTCACCCAGGAGCAGATCCTCGGC
>DASRYP010000185.1:0-11133 GCA_035687165.1 Actinoplanes sp.
CACCCGTTTCACGTGAAACACGCCCGATCTCACATCGCCCTCCCGCCACAGCGACGGCCGAGGCACGTCGTTTTGGCGTGAGCGCTGGACCAGTCGACTGGATCTGCTGTACCGCCAGGAGCCCTGCAGAGATGATCGGAACCAAGGGGGCGTCTCTCCCCGTGTGCAAAGGCCCGCCGAAAGCATCGGGGAAGCGACAGTAGGGCCTACCGCTAGCGGAAAGCACGCCGCCACCTGGAGGCGGTGCCCTCTTCGACTTCGTCACTTACGGGCTCGGCGATCCGTGAATTGGCACGGGGCCACGATCCGGACTCGTGGGTGCCGATGCGCCGGGCGCTGCCCCCAGAGTCCTAGGCTGTCGGGCCTTCGCCACCGAAGCCCGCGTTCGGCCCGGCCTAGTGTCTTAGGTCGCCTTGATCTCTCCCGGGCGCACGGCGAATGTTGTTGAGTCTTCGACGCCCCATACGCCCGCCAGGTTGGCCGACAGCGGCTCTCTACCGCATGCTGGTCCTCCGCATCTCGATCATGCGGCAGAGAGTTGCCGCCCGGTCTGTGGGTCGTGTCGGCTGCACGGAACCAACCACCCAATCCTTGGCAGCTTCAAATGGACAGCTCCGAACCCTTGCAGTCCCTTAGCTCGTCGTGAAGCTACGTCTCGCCGAACTGAAAGGCGGACTACCCTCGCGCCGCCGCTCGGGATTGGTCGTTCTCCTCGATCGCAATGCGGCGCCATCCTGTGCCGAACAATTCAGGTCACCCGGGCTGCGGTTGCGCTGCGACGGCCGGCTCGGGTGACGGGATCACGATCCAGGTTGTGCCAATCCTGGTCGTGGCGGCGTGTCGAGCGGTTCGTTCGCCGAGCCCGCCGCCGCTCGGGGCGGGCACAACAAAGGACATGCTCCTGCCACCTTGCGGGGTGGCTGCGGATGAGCCAATGGGATTCTTCGGCCCGGGGCAGTGCTGCCGGGGTGCGAGGCGCACCGAGCGTGGGTGGGAGAGACAAGCGGCACGACGCCCCCTCCGATCCTCGGATCGTCGGCTGTCTGGCCGTCGCCCCGCGCATGCGACTGGCGTCGTCGAGCGTCGGACCCTGTGGCCGAGCGGTAGCGAGAACGACGAGTCTTGTCCGCTCCGGTGCAGAGCGGTGCAGACCCTGACCGCATCGCGGGCTGCCCTTGTTTCAAATGCGTCGATCCCTGCGGGTACCTGCGGCACGACGTCACGTACGTCCGCCCCCATGAGGCTGCGCTTCACGTGGTCTGGTCGACGAGCGTCTGGGACGTCAGTGCGGGGCTATGGGGATGCGCCATCGAGCTGGATGGGTCACTGGTGGCCCTCGGCGGGCTGCGTTGTGGAGTGATCTCTCCCTGAACGGTCATGGGTAGGCCCGTCGGGTGGCCTTCACGGTGGGGTGGAGGGCTCAGGCCGTTGTGTAGGTGTGGTCGGACGGGGTGCTGACGCGAGGTCGTCAGCCGAGTTTCGATCCTGCTGGTGGCGTAGGCGGGCACACGGTCGTTCGGTTATCCACAGGCTGTGTGTAAAGGCTGTTGAGAAACTCGGCTGTTCGGTTTCACGTGAAACAGCGTTGATGTGGTGGCGAGTGTCCACTGCGGTATCCACAGGGGTCGTAGGCCTGCGACGTCGCGTTTCACGTGAAACGGGCGAGCCTGTGGATAACTTCTGTGGATAACTTTTGGTGTGTGGCGGTGTCCACGGACGGTGATGATGATCTACGGCGGAGGAGCGTACGGGCGTGGTGATTGTCTCTGTCTTGCCCGCCGGGCACCGGTGAGTCGACCGTGAAAAATTGACCCAGGACAGCCGGTCTGGCCTCGGCTAAGGTCACCCCGTGGCTGAGAACAACCCCCCGCTGCCCGACTTCACGCGCTGGCCGTCATTCCCCTTCGAAGGGGACATGAGGGTCAAGCCGTTGGCCGAACCGGTCGATGTCGAGCCCCCGCGCAGCGGTGAGGACGCGGCCGACTGTGTTGCCTGTAATACCCCTGACGACTCGTACATTTGGGTGAGCGAACGCTGGCGCGTCCGGGCGATGGACCGGCCCACGGGTCTGCCGATGATCCTCATTTTGGAGTGCCGTTCGCACCTCGACATCGGCGATCTTCCGAATCTCCTGGCTGCCGAGCTCGGAGTCATGACCGTCCGTCTGGAACGCGCGATTCGGTCGCTCGACGGCGTGGCCCGGGTTCACGTGAACCGCTGGGGTGATGGCTCGGCGCACCTGCACATGTGGTTCCTCGCCCGCCCCTACGGCCGGCTGCAACTTCGAGGCACGTTCCTGACGCTGTGGGACGACATCCTTCCGGTGATTCCTGAACCGCAGTGGCGGGAAAACCTGGCCTTGGTCGCCGCCTGGCTGGCCGAGTTCGGTGGCAAGGCCATTGCGGAACCGCCGCATATTCAGTGGGAGTCGCCGTCCAAGTTCAACTACGCCGACGACCGCGGAGACGTCTTGCCTGAGCCGGTTGTCGCGGAGGCGGCCGATTCGGCATCGCTCGGCAACGTGACGGATCAGCCGGAAGTCGACAGTGTGGCCACCGAATCGATCCCGGCTCAGCGCAGCACCGTCGCGGACTCGGGCGCCTCAATGACGCCCCCTCCCCACGGGACCGAGACTCAGGCGTCCAAGCATCACTGATGGCTTGTGGTCGTGGGCAACTACTGCGATCTCGGTAGGAGGAACGCCCTCTGTCGTCGACAGTTGACAGTGGCGTCACTGCAACTCGGCCCAGCTCAGCCGGCCCAGAGTGATCGGCTCTGCGCCCGGCTGAGTAAGGGCGAGGGGGAGTTGGGGGAGGTGCCAAGCCGTACGTCAGGAAGTTGCTCTGGCGACTGCTCGTTCGACCAGGGTCTTGAGGATGTGCCCCAGGTCTTGCCCGGCGGACTGGACGGCCAGGGGAAGCAGCGACGTCTCGGTCAAGCCGGGGGAGACGTTGATCCCCAACACCTGGGGCGAACCATCGTCGGCGACGATCAGGTCGACTCGGGACAGGTCGCGCAGGCCCAAGGCCTTATGAGCGGCGAGAGCGGTCTCCGACACCCGCGCGGCGGTCTCGGGGGACAGGCGTGCCGGAGTGTGCCACGTGGTCAGCCCGGCCGTGTAGCGGGCCGCGTAGTCGTAGACGCCGTCCCGGGGGACGATCTCGACGATCGGCAGGGTCTGCGGGCCGTCGCCCAGGTCGACGATGGAGACCGCGACGTCCATGCCGGGGACGAACTTCTCGACCAGGGCGGTGGAGTCGTACGCGAAGCAGCCGACCATCGCGGGCGGCAACGCGCTCTCCTCGCGGACCACGGCGGCACCGAGGCCGGAGCCGCCCTGGGCGGGCTTGACCATCAGCGGGAGGCCGAGCCGTTCGACGATGCGGTCGAGGACAGCCACGGCGCCGAGCTCGGAGAAGCGGTCGTGCGGCAGCGCCACCCAGTCGGGGGTGGGGATGCCTGCTTCGCGCAGCATCGACTTGGCGGAGGGCTTGTCCCAGGCCAGGCGGGAGGCTCGGGCGTCGCAGCCGACGTAGGGCACTCCGCACAGGTCGAGGACGCCGCGCAGCGAGCCGTCCTCGCCGGTGGCGCCGTGCAGGGCGATCACCACGGCGTCGGGCGGGTCCTCCTGCAGCGAGGGCAGCAGCGAGACGTCGGCGTCGCGCATCTCGGCGTTCAAGCCGGCGGCGCGCAGCGCGTCGAGGACGCGGCGGCCGGAGCGCAGTGAGACGTCCCGCTCGTAGGAGAGGCCGCCGGCCAGGACCATCACGCGCACATCGTCACCCGTAGACATGGCGGAGATCATGCCAAGTCGGGGCCGGGGGCGTCGGCGGCGGCCGTGCCCCTCCGGCGAGAGTGTGCGGTGCCGGCGCCGAAGACGGCGCGCATGGCCAGCTCTTGCTCCATCACGCCGGAGAGGCGGCGGATGCCCTCGCGGATGCGCTCGGGGGACGAGAACGAGAAGTTGAGCCGCATGTTGCCGGTGCCCGTGTCGTCGGCGTAGAAGCCGGTGCCGGGGACATACGCCACCCGGGCGGCGATGGCGCGCGGCATCATCGCCTTGGAGTCGAGGCCCTCGGGGAGCGTGGCCCAGACGAAGAGGCCACCCGTCGGATTGGTCCAGCTGGTGCCGGGGGGCATGAGGTCGCGGAGCGCGGAGAGCATCGCATCGCGTCGTTCTCGGTAGATCTCGCGATAGACCTTGATCTGCTCGCGCCACGGCATCGTGGCCAGGTATTGCGTGACGGCGCCCTGGGCGAACGCGCTCGGACACAGCACATTCGCTTCGCTCATCATCACAAGCTTTTCCCGTACGGCGTGGGGAGCGAGAATCCAGCCGACGCGCAGACCGGGGGCGAAGGTCTTGGAGAACGTGCTCACGTAGAAGACGCCCTCGCGACGGCGGGCGCGCAGCGGCAGCGGCGCCTCCCCCTCGAAGGACAACATCCCGTACGGATCGTCCTCGACGACCAGTAGGCCCGCACGTTCGCAGATGTCGAGGACCTGCTCGCGCCGTTCGTCGGTCAGCGTGACGCCGGCGGGATTCTGGAACGTGGGGATCGTGTAGAGAAATTTCGCCTTGCGGCCGGAGCGCTCGACCGCGGCGATGGCCTCCTCGAGGGCGGCGGGGATCAGGCCCTCGTCGTCCATCGGGACGTGCTTGACCTGAGCCTGGGCGGCCTGGAAGACGCCGAGCGCGCCGACGTAGCTGGGGCCCTCGGCGAGCACCACGTCGCCCGGGTCGAGGAAGAGCCGGGCGAGCAGGTCGATCGCCTGCTGGCCGCCGACGGTGACCACGACGTCGTCGGGGGACGCGCCGTGGATGCCGGAGAGCGCCATCACTTCGCAGATGCGCTCGCGCAGGGCGACCGTGCCCTGGCCGATGCCGTACTGAAGGCTGCTCGTGCCCTGCTCGGAGGCGAGCTGGTTGAGCATCTGGCCGACCGCGTCGAGGGGCAGGGCGGCGATGAAGGGCGAGCCGCCGGCGAGCGACACGACCTCGGGACGACTGGCGACGGCGAACAGTGCGCGGATCTCGGACGTGGTCATGCCACGCACGCGTCGCGCATACCGATCGGTGTAATCGTCCTGGGTAGTGCCGGTCATGCGGCTTCACCTCGCCAGTAGGAGGACCGGGTGCCGATGTCCGATCCTAGCCGCGCGGTGCGACGGAAGCCTTCGGTTAACGGGTCGGCTTGCCCGAGCTAGTCCCGTTCATCAGTATTGCGGCGTAGGATCCCACCGGGGCGCTGGGCCCAGGATGCCGAGGGGGAAGCAGTGTCACGACGCCTGGTCAACCTCACGCTGGACACTCTCGAGGACCTGCCTCGGCCGTGCCGCCAGTGCGTTTACTGGGAGTTGGACCCGGTCGCCGCCGAGCGGGCGTGCGCCTCCGGCGATCCGGGCCTCGAGAAGGAGGCTTGGGTCTCGCAGACTCTGCTGGAATGGGGTTCGTGCGGCAAGCTCGTCTACGTCGACGGCATGCCCGCCGGATACGTGATGTACGCCCCGCCGGCTTATGTCCCCCGTTCGATGGCTTTTCCGACTTCGCCGGTGAGCGCCGACGCCGCCCTGCTGATGACCTCGCACGTGGTGGCTTCGTTCGCCGGCGGCGGGCTGGGCCGCATGCTTGTGCAGGGGGTCGCGCGTGACCTGACCAAGCGCGGGGTCAAGGCGATCGAGGCGTTCGGTGACGCGAAGTTCGGCGAGGCCGACGACGAGAAGCAGGCGGGCTGTGTGGCCCCGGTCGACTTCTTCCTGTCGGTCGGCTTCAAGACCGTCCGGCCGCATCCCCGTTATCCACGGCTGCGCCTCGAACTGCGTACCGCCCTGTCGTGGAAGTCCGACGTCGAATACGCGTTGGAGAAGCTGCTCGGCTCGATGAGCCCCGAGACGCTGCTGCGGCCGGTGCGCCCGGCCACAGCCACCCGCAACGCCGAGAGCTAAGCGCGATTCGCCAGCGCCATGCGCAGCTGGCGCACGTCGATCGAACCGGTCGGCACATCCGCCTCGACGGGGTAATACATCCGCTGCACGGCAGCCAGGATCGCCTCGACGATCTGCTCGCGGAACAGCGGGTTGACCAGCCGGCCACGGTCGGCGGGCGAGGTGAGATAGCCCAGATCGACCCGGACGGCGGGCATGCGGGTCAGGCGTAGCAGCTCCCACGTCTTGGCGTGGATGCGGCAGTCGCGCATGCCGGTGCGCACCACGATCTCGCGCTGCACCAGGTTGGCCAGGCGTTCCCCCACGGTCGAGCTGAGGCCGCTGCCGGTGCCGTAGTGGTAGGTCGCCACGCCCTCGGCCACCTCGTTGTCGTGGCCGTCGAGGTGCAGGGAGATCAACAGGTCGGCGCCGAGGCTGTTGGCCAGGGTCGCGCGGTCGGCACTGCTCATCGGCGCCGCGGGGTGCGGGCCCCGGGTCAGGTGCACGCGCATGCCGGCCGCGCCCAGCCGGCCCTCGAGCCGGGTGGCGAGGTCGAAGACGAGGTCGGCCTCGGTCCAGCGGAGCGGCCCGTCGGGCACCACCACGCCCGAATCGTCACCGCCGCCGTGCCCGGCGTCGATGACAATGGTCTTGCCGACCAGGTTGGTGCCGGCCTGACGGAAAGCCTCGGCCTCGCGCAGCCACTGCGGTCGGCCGCCGACCACCTTGCGGCCGAGTTGGCGCAGCGCCTTCATGGTCTGGGGGCCGCAGGAACCGTCGGGGGTGAGGCCGACCTCGCGCTGGAACTGGGCGACGGCGCGGGCCGTGCGTGGACCGTAGATCGAGTCTGCTCGGCCAGGGTCGAAGCCCATCTCGAGCAGCCGCTCCTGCAGGGTGCGGACGTCCTCGCCGACCAGCGCGTCGGGCACCGAGTGGAAGAGGGTGCGCGCGCCGAGCCGCCACCGGGACGCGTCCAGCGCGCCCCAGGTCTCGTCACCGACGAGACCGTCGACGCCGAGGCCGCGGCTCTGCTGGAAGGCCCGCACGGCGGTGTCCATGCCGTCGTCGAAGGCGTCTCCCGGAGTCTCCAGCAGTTCCAGTCCGACCAGGATCGATCGGATCTCGGCAACGGCCGGGCCGCTGTCTCCACGTCGGATGGAACGCACTAGCGACTCCCTAGGAACGAAGAACGACTCTGGCAGCGTACTCCGGGGCCGCCGCCGGCACCGGACGACGACGCCCCGCATCCGGTGGATGCGGGGCGTCGGACGAGCGGGCTCAGAGAGCCGATTCGATGAAGTTGACCAGGGCACTCTTGGGCTTGGCACCGGTCACGGAACTGACCGGCGCACCGCCCTTGAAGATCGTCAGCGTGGGCACGGACATCACCCGGTAGGCGCGGGTGGTCTCCGGGTTCTCGTCGATGTTCACCTGGACGATCTCGACCTTGTCGCCCATCTCCTTGGCGATCTCGGCGAGCAGCGGGTCGACCTTCTTGCAGGGCGCACACCACTCTGCCCAGAAGTCGACCAGCACCGGCTTGTCCGACTGCAATACGTCGCTCACGAATGTGGCGTCCGTGACCGCCTTGCCTGCTACTCCCACTAGGACCCTCCAGGTCAATCTTCGTTACAGCTCGACGAATGAGGCGATGAAGCGCTCGGCGTCCAGCGCCGCCGCGGTGCCGGTGCCGGCGGCGGTGATGGCCTGCCGGTAGGTGTGGTCGACCAGGTCGCCGGCGGCGAACACGCCGGGGATGTTGGTGCGGGTCGACGGGTGGGCGACCTTGACGTAGCCCTCGTCGTCGAGCTCGACCTGACCCTTGAACAGCTCGCTGCGCGGGTCGTGGCCGATCGCCACGAAGACACCGGTCACGTCGAGGACCTTCTCCTCACCGGTCTGGAGGTTCTTCAGGCGCGCGCCGGACACCTTACCGTCGTGGCCCAGGATCTCCTCGACCACGGAGTTCCACTCGACCTTGATCTTCGGGTTGTTGAGCGCCCGCAGTTGCATGACCTTGCTGGCCCGGAACGAGTCGCGCCGGTGCACGATCGTCACCGTCTCGGCGAACCGGGTGAGGAAGGTCGCCTCCTCCATCGCGGAGTCTCCGCCGCCGACCACCACGATGTGGTGGTTGCGGAAGAAGAAGCCGTCACAGGTGGCACAGGACGAGACGCCGTGGCCGAGCAGTTCCTGCTCGCCGGGGACGCCCAGCGGCCGCCACGCGGAGCCGGTGGAGAGGATCACGGCGCGGGCGAAGAACTGCTTGTCGCCGACCCAGACGGTCTTGAGGCCCTCGGCGCCGACCTCGGTCGGCTTGTCGCCCAGCTCGACCCGGGTGACGTCGTCGGTGAGGAACTCGGCGCCGAAGCGCTCGGCCTGGGCGCGCATGTTGTCCATGAGCTCGGGGCCCATGATCCCGTCGCGGAAGCCGGGGAAGTTCTCCACCTCGGTGGTGGTCATCAGGGCGCCACCGGACTGAACGCCCTCGATCACCAGCGGCTTGAGGTTCGCCCGGGCGGCATAGAGCGCCGCGGTATATCCGGACGGTCCCGAACCGATGATGATCAGATTACGGACCTCGTCCACTGCCGACTCCTCAGTCTGCTCTTCGCCGGGGTATCCGCTCGGCGACACTGCACGCTAGAACGCCATGCTAGGCACACGCCATTCCCGCACGCGCGGCCGTGGTCGACCTCACGCGGGTCATCTGGGGTGGCGTTCAGCGTACCGGCACTTTGTCGAGCGCGTCGGCGCCCGAGACGGGCGTGCCACAGCCCGGACCGACCGCCCAGGCCCACCCGCCGTTCGCCGCGGTAAACCGGACAATAACGGCAGGGGCCCCATTGAATCGGGCGTAGTCCACCGTTGTGACTGAGATCGAGCCTCCCGCGTTCTCGCGCTCGATCGCCAGGAAGCACTCCGCCAGGGCGGCGCGGACGGCGAGCCGGTCGAGCGTGGGCTCCTTGACAGTGGCGCGGTCCTGATTTTGCGTGCCCGATTCCCCGAAGGCCGGGATGCCGGCGCTCGGGGGATCGCTCAAGGTCCGCACCGGTTCGATCGCCAAGGTGGCCCGGGTGTAGTCGGTGCCGGTCGCCAGGATCGTCTCACCGAGGGCCGATATCGCGCTTTCGCTCTGCGTGGAAACGCCGGAGGCGGCGCTGTCGTCGGCCTGCTGGGTGCGGCCGGAGAGATAGTCGACGCCGAAGCCGATAAAGGCGATGAAACCGGCGGCGATGGCGAGCGGAGTGACCCAGCGCTTCCGGCGGCGGCGCGGATCGGCGGCCACCGCCTCACCCTGGACGAGGGTCAACGCGGGGGCGCTGAACATGCCGTCGAGCCGGGCGGCCAGATCGGCCGGCATCGGCTCGGGGCTGAAACGACCAAGTTCGGCCCGGACGAACGTGACGCGTCCACCGAGGGTCTCGAACGCCTCTCGCCACGCCTGGTCCTCGGCGATCAACGTGGCCACCGCGGACTCGTCCGGCGTGCCCTCGAGAGCACCCCCGATGTAGTCCGCCAGCAGGTCGATGTCGACCCCGCTGAACTCGGCCCCGGTCACCTCTGGTCCCTCCGCTCATGCCCACCGGGTGACGGCGGCGCCGCACCCGGTCCGGATGGGACGGTTTCGCCGGCCCTCAGGTTCCCCCGCGCTGCGTGACCGCTGTCTCTCCCGCGCAGCTCACCCAGCGCCAACGCCATCCTGGCCCGGCCCCGCGCGCATCGGCTCTTGATCGTGCCGACGGCCACCTCGAGGATCTCGGCCGCCTCGGCGACGGGATAGCCCTGCACGTCGACCAGCACGATCGCGGCCCGCTGGTCGGCCGGCAGATCGGCCAGCGCCTGGCGCACCAGCAGCGCGGTCTCGTGGTCGGTGGTGGGCGCGGCCGGTTCCGCACCGGACGGTCGATCCTCGGAGCGGGAGCCGTCGGGCAGCGGCACGGTCGGATGGGCCTGGCGACGGCGCAGGCGATCGAGGCAGGCATTGACCACGATGCGGTGCAGCCAGGTGGTGACGGCCGCGTCACCGCGGAACCGGGCGGCATTGCGATGGGCCGAGAGTAGCGCGTCCTGCACCGCGTCGGCAGCCTCTTCGCGGTCGCCGACCGTGCGCAGGGCAACGGCCCAGAGGCGGTCACGGTGTCGGCGGACCAACTCGCCGAAGGCCTCGCGGTCGCCGTCGACGTGGGCACGCAAAAGATCGGCGTCGCTCGGCCCGCTGTCGTCGGTGCCAGGTGCCCCGATCGGGCCGTCCCCGGTATTCACGCTGACACGCTAACGAATAACTCAGGTCGGCGAGGGCGGCCGGCCGCCGCCCTCGCTCGCCGATCAGTAGCCGGTGAGTTCGATCTTCTCAACGTTGACCTGGTAGCGGCCGTTGTCGGCCCTCGGCAGTTCGGTGAGGAAGACCAGGACGTACTGATATTTCTGGTTGGGGTCGAAGCCCGAGAACACCTCACGGGTGCCCGCCGTTTTCGCGGTGTCGCCGTCACCCAGCTTCTTGTAGGTGTCAACGATCTTTCTGTCGCCGTCGGAGCTATCGCCGTAGTCCTGCGACCCGGTGCGAATGTCCATCGCCACCTCGGGGCTGGACGTCTCGACGGTGACCTCGGACAGCCGGCGCGGGGTGCCGAGGTTGATCAGCACGCCCATGCCCTTCTTGAGGTTGCCGAAGTTGGCCCGGGTGAAGTGTTCGGTGCTCCACACCGTCTCGGGATCGTCGTCGACGGTGTATTTCGCCTCTTCGCCCTGGGCCCGGTCGCCCTTGGGCGGATCGACCATCCGGACCATCGCTGCGGTCAGCGGGATCTTTTTCGGCGTGGCCGCGGGCGGGATCTGGGCGCCGTTGTCGCCGGCGGCCGGGTTGCCCTGCCCGCCAGTGCTCGCCTGCGTGGTCTTGGCCGGGTCGTCGTTGGAACTGGTGATCGCACGGATGCCGAAGACCAGACCGACCGCCGCGATGACGATCAGCGCCGCGACCCCAATGATGATCTTGCGGGTGCTCCGGATCGGCTCGGTCGCCGTGCTCTGGGCGAACCGCAGCGGGCCGACGTCCTCGTACTCATCCTCGGCGGAGTCGAGCCGGGCCAGTTCGGCGGCGAGCGCATCGGCCTCGGGTGAGGCGACCCGGCGATCAAGCAGGTCCATCGTCAGGTCGTCGAGGTAGGCCGGGATGCCGGCGCGGATCTGCCGCGGCGCGGCCGGGTT
>DASRYP010000186.1:0-2736 GCA_035687165.1 Actinoplanes sp.
CCTGCCCGCCCTGCGTGCGGGCTCGCTCAGCGACCGCCTGCGCACCGACAGCGCTGTCGCCTGGTCGCCCGACGGGAGCAAGGTCGCCTTCCGTGGGGGCACCTGCGAGTCCGTCTACGATTCCTGCCTCAGCGTGGGAACTGTGGCCACCGGTGGCGAGCAGACCGTCGCCGCCTACGGTGGGGGCAGCCTGCAGACCAGCGGCTTCGCCGTCGTGCCGAGCTGGCGGGGTGACGGTGCCAAGCTGGCCTGGACGGCGTACCAGAGGGGCGAGACGAAGGCCGACGACCAGCCGCTGCACCTCGTCGAGTACGACACCAAGACCCGCGCGCAGCGGACCGTCGGTGGCGCCCTCGACCGCGAGATGGCCTACCTCGACACGAACCGGGCGGTCGCGACGGGGCAGCACGGCAAGGGGGCCTGGGTGATGCTCGTGGGCCTGACCACCGGCACGCGCCTGCCGTTCCACGAGGGGTCGCAGCCCAGCGTGCAGCCGGTGCGCTAAGCACCTCGCTCGTAGTTGCCGATCAGGGTGCTGACCGGGAGCGACAAGGTGGAGGAATCGTATGACCGTCTCCGGACTCGGCACACCTCGCACCCCGCACTTGCCCATCGCACCGATCAACCGGACACCGCGGGCGGAGAAGCCGGCCAATCGTGACGACGAACACCTCACCGCGCGCGACCGTGAACTGATCTTCCAGGTCACCGGGGTCCGCGATCCGATCAAGCAGTCCTCCACCGCGTTCGCCACGATCCTGGCCGCCGAGCGGGTCGCCGGCCGTCTCGTCCCTGGTCAGGAGGCCTCCGTGCTCTATCTCAAGGACCTTGACCGGCGGTACGAGCGGGCCGGCGGCCCGAACCCCCTCGCCGCGTACCTGCCGAAGGCGCTGGAGTTTCTGTCCCGGGGCGGCGGAAGGCGCGTCGACGTATCGGCGTAAAAAGTCAGGCATGAACCACCCGCCGATCCGTACGTTCCACCCGCGCCGAGGCCGCATGAGCAACCGCCACGCCGACGCGCATACCGCACTCTGGCCGAGCCGTGGCCTGACCGTCGACGACGGCGACCGTACGCCTCTCGACCTGGACGAGCTTTTCGGCAGTCAGGCGCCCAAGGTGCTGGAGATCGGCTTCGGCATGGGCGACTCGCTCGCCGCGACCGCGCGGGCCGATCCGGGGCGCGACTATCTCGGCATCGAGGTGCACACGCCCGGCATCGGCAATCTGCTCGCCCTGGTGCTGGAGCAGGACCTGCCCAACGTACGGGTGGCCCGCGGCGACGCCCTGCAACTCGTGCACCGCCTGGCGCCCGCTTCCCTCGACGCCGTGCAGATCTTCTTCCCCGACCCGTGGCCCAAGGCCCGCCACCACAAGCGCCGCTTGGTCCAGCCCCCGAATGTCGCCCTGCTGCGCGACCGGCTGCGTCCGGGCGCCCTGCTGCACTGCGCGACCGACTGGCCGCACTACGCCGAGGCGATGGCCGAGACGCTCGACGCCGACCCGGGGCTCGAGTTCGTCGACCGGGAGCGGGCGGGACGGCCCGAGACGAAGTTCGAGCGGCTCGGCGCCGGGGCGGGCCGGCCGATCACCGACTTGCGCTACCGGCGCCGTGCCTGATGATTTGCCGCTTTTGAACAATTGACGCCTTATATGGTTAAGGCGTGGCTGACGGGCGAGACTGGCGGACCGGCCGCCTCGACGAGGATCTGCTGCTCGAGGTCAGCGAGCTGCACCCGTCCTCGTTCGACGGCGGCGGCGCCGATGAGCTGGCCGATCTGCTCGCCCGGGCCGCGCACGCGCCGGTCGGCGTGATCTATCTGGTGCGGGGGGAGACCCTGCGGCTGTATGGGGCGCACGGCCGCACCGACACCTGGAACGAGCTCGCCGCGACGGTGGCCGGGTCCGGCGAGACGCTCGTCGTCGAGGACCTGGCCGAGCGTGGCCTGGCCGGCGCGTTCGTCGGGCACCCGATGTGCGACGCGAACGGGACCGTCCTCGCTGTCTGTTGCGCCGCCGACCGCGAACCGCGGCAGTGGACCGAGGAGGAGATCGCGTCGGTCGCCGAGGCCGCGCTGGTCGGCACGCTGCTCATCACCGAGCAGCTCTCCCGCTACGAGATCGACCGCCAGCGCCGGTTCCTCGACGCGGTGCTGGACAGCCTGCACGACGGCGTGACCGCCTGCGACGAGCAGGGCCGCATCGTCTTCGTCAACGAGCGCATGCGGCGGATCTGGGCCGACACCGGGCACGCCACCGACGACCTGGGCTTGCTCAGCGCCCTGCGCGGCGAGCACCTGCGGGACAGTGAGGTGGTGCTGCGGGGGCAGAACGGGCGTGCCCGGCACTACCTGGTCGACGCGCACCCGATCACCGGGGCGGGCGGGCACCTGGCCGGCGCCGTCCAGGCCGTGCAGGACGTGACCCGCCGCAAGCGCGTGGAGCGGTTCCGCATGTGCGAGCTGGCGGTCACCACCGCCCTGGCCGACGCGCCGAGCATGGAAGCGGCCGGGCCCAAGGTGCTGGAGGCCGTAGTCAGCACGCTCGACTGGGTGCACGCCGAGCTGTGGCTGGTCGACGAGGCGGCGAAGACCGTACGGTCGGCCGCGCGGTGGAGCGCCCCCGGCTGGCTGTGCGACATCGAGGTGCCGGTCGACCTGGCGTACGGTGTGGGCCTGGCCGGTCGGGCCTGGCAGGTGGGCAAGCCGCTGTGGATCCGGGACGTGGGCCGCCCGCAGA
>DASRYP010000187.1:0-3826 GCA_035687165.1 Actinoplanes sp.
GTCGCGGTGGGTGTGCCCGCCGTGGTCGCCGGCGGTCTGGTCGTCGCCCTGGCCAACGGCGCCCTGGCCGCCAGCTTCTCCGTCTCCGGCACCCAGTTCAAGCTGAGCGCCGACAAACTCGTCGGAGAAGGCTTCACCCAGTACAGCAAGCAGCTGCCCACCGAGACGGTGCAGTCCACCACCGGCCAGAAGTACGTGGTCGCCGCGATGTCGGGCATCAAGACAGCCGACATCCACAAGCTGTGCCAGTCCGTGGCCGCGGGCCCGGTCGTGCTCCGGATCGAGGCCGGCACCGATCCGAACAAGCCGGCCGAGGCCGAGGACCTGCTGATCGGCATGTCCGAACTGAGCGGCGACGCGACGTTCGGCAACATCGACATCGGCCAGGACGCCTCGAGACTCGACGCCGACGGCGGCAAGGAGCACGGAGAGATCGGTGGCTTCGGCCAGCAGGCCACGAGCGTGACGATCGTCGGCCTGAAGCAGAAGGCGTACATGACCTCGGCGTCGACCTTCAAGCTGACCGGCATGAGCCTGAAGATCTACCTCGGGGACAGCAGTAAAGAGTGTTTCCAGGGCTGATCCCCAGCCTGGGGGCTCGCGGAGAGCGATCCGCGAGCCCCGTCCATGTGCATATCCCGCTCCTCCCCGTTAGCTCCCCCGCGTTCTGAAGGGCGACCCAGGTGACACAGGACAGTTTCTGGAGCAGGTTCCGGCGATGGCGGCGCAAGCGGCCGTTCTGGGGCGGCTTCTTCCTCGTGTTGTCGGCCCTGGAACTGCTCTACACCGCGAACATGAACCTCGGAAGCCTGGAGGTCCACCTAGGACCGCAGGGCTTCCTCTCCTACCTGCTGCCGCTCCTGCTGCTGCTCTGCGGCGTGCTCTCCTGGTTCACGCCGGCGCAGCGCGTCTTCTACGGCATCATCGGGCTACTCACCGCGCTCTACACGTTCCTCGGGCTCAACCTGGGCGGCTTCTTCCTGGGCATGCTGCTCGGCATCGTCGGCGGCGCGCTGGTGATCGCGTGGGGCCCGCCCCGGCCGCCCACCGACGCCGACGGGCCCGCGCCGGACCCGGAGGCCTCGGTGACCCCCGCGACCGTCGAGATCGCCGGGCATGACGACCGCTCGCACGAGCCGCCGGTACGCCGGCCGGTGCAGGACAGCGACACCGCGTTCATCCCCGGCCTCGGTGGCCCCGGCGGCCCCACACCCGAGCCGCCGCGGGGCGGACCGCACAAGAACCCGCGGGCGCTCACCGTCGCCCTATTGCTGATCACGATGACCGCCGGCTTGCTGGTCGCCGGGAGCAGCCTGCCGGCCAGCGCCGTGGAGTGTCCCGAGGGGCTTCCGTCCCGTTCCTCGGTCACGTCCTCGGTGCGGGCCTCGGCCGTCACGACCCCGCCGGAATCCCCGGCCGGCGGGAGCTCGCGGCCGACCACCGAGCCGCCGGCCGGTTCGAAGCCGGCCACGTCGGCCCCCACCTCCTCCGCGTCGGCCGGAGCCGACGCGGAGGAGGTGGGGGCCGACGACGGGGCCGAGGAGGGAGACGACGGCTCGGTGCTCGGCGGCATCGGTGACTTCTTCGACGGGGTGGGCAATCTGCTCGGGGTCGGCGCGGAGTCGCCGGCACCGAGCACGTCGCCGGCGCCGTCGGAGCCGGCGCCCGGAACGTCCGCGCCGGCGACCCCCGAGTCGACCCGGACCGCCACACCCACCACGACCGGCGGACCGACGCCGACCGTGTCCGCACCGGCATCCGGCTCGGCCGCCACATCCGCCTCGGCGTCGGCCCCGGGTTCGCCCTCGGCCTCGGCCGACGAGATCCCCTGCCTCGGCCCCCGGGTGATGGGCAAGAAGGCGAACCCTGACGGCATTCCGCGGGTCGTGCTCAAACCGGGCAAGATGGAGGTCGACTCGCTGACGATGTACGACTCGACCTACGACGGCGTGGTAGACATGCCGACGGACAACGGCAGCGTCAAGGCCCTGAAGTTCAGCATGGACAAAGCAGTGAACAAGCCGTTCACCCTGACCATGGACGAAGCCGGCAACGCCGTCACGGTGATCAAGAGCAACGAGCTGGTCACCGACGGGAATGTGCGGTTCTACACCCCCGAGTTCCAGGCCAACCTGTTCGGCGTGATCCCGGTGACCTTCACCCCCGAGCAACCGCCGCCGCTGACCCTGCCGATCCTCTGGTTCACCGACGTCACGATCAAGCTGGCCTATGTCCGCTGCGACACCCTGACCGCCGACCCGCTCGACATCCGCGAGAAGCTCACCGCAGCCTCCTGACCGCTCGCCGCTCGGGGCAGGCGGCCCTTTCCGCCGAAGATCGACACACCGCCGACACCGCGGGCCGCGGGCCCGTGCCGCCGCTCGGACACCGCGGGCCGTGACGCCGCTCAACGCGTTGAGCGGCGTGCCTTCCAAGCGTCGGCGGGATGACGGCGGCATTCGCACCCTCGCGCTGCAACCAGTCCTTCACCCACCAGTCGTCCTCGTACTCCTTTGCCGTGCCCGGGCAACGGTCTGCCCGCACCCGGCAAATTGTCGCATTCTCCCCGCTCGGCGGCCTCCCGAAGCTGCCGGTCGATCGAGGACTCGTACCAGTGCGCCATCAATCAAGCTTAGTTTCGTCGTACGGGTGGTCTAGTTTGGCAAGCGTCCGGTCCCCGCCATCGGAGGTCAGAGCCGTGTGCCGCAACATCCACCAGCTGCACAACTTCGAGCCACCCGCGACGACGGACGAGGTCCACGCTGCCGCCCTGCAATACGTCCGCAAGGTCGCCGGAAGCGCCCGCCCGTCCCAAGCGAACCAGGCGGCCTTCGACCGGGCCGTCGCCACGATCGCCGCTGCCACCGCCGAGCTCCTCGCAGAGCTGGTCACCACCGCCCCACCGAAGAACCGCGAGGTCGAGGCCGGCAAAGCCCGAGCCCGCGCGGAAAAACGCTACGCCGGCTGACGGCCCGGGCGGCCGCCGGTCAGCCGAACTGGACCCAATGCATGGACAGGCCGGTGACCTCACGTTCGGTGCGGATCTCGAGCATCGTGCCGAGGATGGTCGCGCGATCGGCGACCAGGACCGTGTCGTCCAGGCCATAGGTGACCCGCTCCGAGAGGAAGGCCGGCGTGCCGGGCGGCTGGCGCAGCAGGGTCGCGCTCGCCTCGTCGAGCGTGCCGGGCCGCACCGACTCACTCGCGCGGTGCACCGCGACGCCGTGGTCGGCGAGGGCGGCGTAAAGCGAAATGCCGCTCAAGTCGGTCTTGGCCAGCGCGGTGCCGCGGATCCAGGAGACCTGATGCACCGCCGGGTGGCCCGCCAGCAGGCGGAGCCGCTCCAGCCGGACGGCGTGGAAGCTGTCGCCGAGATGAGCCACCGCCCACGCCGGCGGCCGCGACACCGTCTGGTCGAGGATCTGGGTCGCGACCACCTCGCCCTGGGCGCGCAGATCCTCGGCGAAGCCACGCAGCGAGTCGAGGCGGTAGGCGGCCCGTGGCTCAGCCACGAAGGTGCCCCGGCCGGGCTGCTGCGAGAGCAGCCCGTCGGCCTCGAGCCGCTGCAGGGCCTGGCGCAGAGTCGCCAGCGTGACGCCGTAGCGGACGCTCAGCTCTTTCTGCGGCGGCAGCGCCGAGCCCGGGGCCAGCTCCCCGCCCCGGATCTTGGTGCTCAGGTCAGCCGCGATGACCTGGTATTTCGGCGTGCGCGGTGCGCTCAGCGGAAGCCTCCTGGTCGCAACGGTCAAGGGTGGCGCGCAACACCGCGACCTCGGCACCCAGGTCCTGCGGCGTGGCTCCGTCCAGCACCCTACGCATCAGCGCC
>DASRYP010000188.1:0-4516 GCA_035687165.1 Actinoplanes sp.
AGCCCGTAGACGGTGGTGACGACCTCAGGGTCGGCCAGTTTGGTGCGCAGGCGGCTGACGTGCACGTCCACGGTGCGGTTGGTCGTATGGGTGTGTCCCCACACCTGGGCCAGGAGCTGGCTGCGGCTGAAGACCTGGCGCGGGTGGCGGGCCAGGAAGAGCAGCAGGTCGTACTCGAGGCGGCTGAGGTCGAGCGGCTGCCCGTCGCGGATCGCGGTCCGGGCGCCGGGGTCGAGCCGGATACCGTTCGGGTCGTCCGGGTCGATCACGGACACCTCGACCGTCTGGCCGGCCGCGTCGACCAGGTCACGCAGCGCGGCATAAACCCGCTCCCGGCCGGCGGCCCCTCCGGCGATGCTGATCGTCACGGTGACGGGCGACTCGACTGCCAGGTCGGGCACGGGGCGGAGCCGGGCGAGACGGCTGCGCGGGACGGGCGGGTGGGCGACGGCGAGCACGGACATGGGGTTCTCCCTCCGGTGACGGCCCGATTAATATATCTCCTATCTGCTAGATAGGTTAAGACCGGACCGGCGGGTCGTAGGCCCGAACGGGTGGCGGAACCCCGTCCAAGCGGGCGATCTCGACCCTGGTCACCTGCCCGGTGCAGCCCTGGGCCAGGCGTGACGTGCCGATGTCCCGGGTCAAGGCGTTCGGGTTGCCGTGCACACAGGTCGCGACCTCCGGCGCCGACGAATCCCACCAAGCGCCCGTCGAGAGTTGCGCCACACCGGGCGCGCAGTCCTCGCTGAGCACCGCGCCGGCCAGCACGCTGCCATGATCATTGCGCAGTCGCACGACGTCCCCCTCGACGATGCCGCGAGCTGCGGCGTCGGCCGGGTGCAGCCGCACCGGCTCGCGACCGGACCGCTTCGCGGCCTGCGAGAACCCGCCCATGTCGAGCTGGGAGTGCAGGCGCGTGCCCGGCTGGTTGCAGATCAAAATCAGGGGGTACGCGTCGTCGAGCGGGGCAAAATAGTCGGGATAACCCGGACATTCGGCATACCCGAAACCGGCCACGGTCGACGAGTACACCTCGATCCGCCCGCTCGGCGTGTCGAGCGGCTTGCCGCCCCGAAAGTCCGCGAACAGCACAGTGTCGTCCCGGCGGCCCGGTGCCGGCATCTCCCCGTCCGCCCAGAACTCGTCGAACGGCTTCTTCGGCTCCGCCCGCCAGCGGTCGTAGAGGTGTCGAAGCCACTGCGCACTGGTGCGCCCCTGCGTGAACGTGTCGGCGTAGCCCAGCCGCTCGGCCAGCCCGGTGAAGATGTCGTACTCGTCGCGGGCTTCCCCGTACGGCTCGGCCGCCGCCTGCATCGCGACCAGGTGCGTGTCGCCGTGGCTGATCCCCAGGTCGTCGCGCTCAAGCGTGGTCGTCACCGGCAGCACGACGTCGGCGTGCCGGGCGGTCGCCGTCCAGAACGGCTCGTGCACGATCACCGTGCCGGGCCGCTGGAACGCGCGCCGCAACCGGGTCAGGTCCTGGTGGTGGTGGAACGGGTTTCCCCCGGCCCAGTAGACGAGCCGCACGTCGGGGTAGGTGTGCCGGCCACCGTCGTAGTCGAACTCCTCGCCCGGGTGCAGCAGCAGGTCAGCGATCTTCGCGACCGGGATGAAGTCGGTGACCCGGTTCAGCACCTGCGGAAACGTCGGAAGCCCGTACGGCAGCCGCCCGCCCCCGGTGTTGCCGATCGACCCGTACCCGTGGCCGAACCCGCCCCCCGGCAACCCGATCTGCCCCAGCACGGCGGCGAGCGCGATCCCGGCCCACAGCGGCTGCTCGCCGTACAGCGCTCGCTGCAGCGACCAGCTCACGGTGAGGAACGTGCGCCCGGCCGCCATCCGCCGCGCCAGCTCGACGATCCGCTCCTCCGGAACGCCGCAGACGCCGGCCGCCCAGCCCGGCGATCGATCGCGCACCGACGCCAGGAACCGATCGCCCCCGACCGTGAACCGCTCGAGAAAATCCAGGTCGGCGTGCCCGTCCGCCACCAACTGGTGGGCGAGCGCGAACATGAGCGCCACATCGGTCCCCGGCCGGATCGGCAGCCACGACCCGCGGCCGGCGGGCAGGTCGTCGCGCAGTGGCGAGATCGAGACGACCTGCGCCTTGGCCTCGGCGAGCTGCCGCCGCACGGTATGCGTGGCCCGGCCGCCCGGGGTGACTTCGGTGGTGCTCATCCGGAGCCCGCCGAAGGCCACGATCAGGTCGGCGTGCTCGGCGATCACCGGCCAGTCGGTGCCCTGCGACAGCACGCCGTTCGCCCCGCGCCGGCCCACGATGTGCGGGAGCACGACCTCGGAGGCGCCCAGGCTGTACGTGTTGCGCGACCGGGTGTAGCCGCCCCCGAGCGCCAGGAACCGGTGCAGCTGGCTCTGCGCGTGGTGGAACCGGCCGGCGCTGGCCCATCCGTACGAGCCGCCGAAGATCGCGCTGTCCCCGTTCTGTTCCCTGGTATCCCGCAGGGCCGCGGCGACCACGTCGAGTGCGTCGTCCCACGACACGTCCTCGAACGAGTCGTACCCTCGACCGGCCGACCGGCGGCGGATCGCGGGCCGCGCCACCCGGGCCCGGTGCCGGTGCGCGCCGGCGATGTTGCCGAGCAGCGGGGCCGGGTCGGTGTCGCCCGGCCGGGGCGTCACGGTGAGGTCTCCCGCGGCGTCCCGCGATACGCGAAACGCGCCCCAGTGCGAGCTGCTGGTCCACTCTCCGACGGGCATCTTTCGAGCTTAGACAGCATGCCGGGAAACTGACCGATGTTGTCCATACCCCCTAGGTTTACTAGGATTTGAGATCGCCATTGACAGGGCCGCGGAACGGAGCGCACGGTAAGGGACATGGACGCACTCGCAGGTGACCCCGGCACGTCGCCCGAATCCGCGTTTTCCCACGAAGTGGACCGGAGTTAACCGTGACCGTCAGCTCTCTCGTGGACGCCGAACTCTTCCGCGCGCTGCTGCGCCGGCACGCCGCCGCCGTCGTCGTCATCACCGCGCCCGGCGAGCCCCCGGCCGGATTCACCGCCACCTCGTTCACGTCGGTCTCGCTCGATCCGCCGCTGGTCTCGTTCTGCCTGGCCAACACCGCCTCGGCCGGGCCCGCCGTCGCCGCCGCCGACGTCGTCGCGGTGCACGTGCTGACCGAGGAGCAGGAACAGGTGGCTCGCACGTTCTCGACCAAGGGCATCGACCGGTTCGCCGCCCACGGGAGTTGGCGTCCCGGCCCGGGCGGGGTGCCGCTGCTCGACGGCGTGCTGGCCCGCATCATCTGCCGGGTCGTGCGGCGCGTCGAGGCCGGCGACCACTCGATCGTGCTAGCCGCCCCCGAGGCCGGCTGGCATCACGAGGACCGTTCCGTGACACCGCTCGTCTACCACGACGGGCATTACACCCACCTGCGCGCGGCCTGAACCCCGCAGCCTGAAGAACCAGGAGCGTCATGACCCAGTTCGTCGTCGTGTCCGGCAACCCCCGACCCGGTTCGCGGACCTCGGTGCTCGCCACCGCCGTGGGAAAGGCGCTGGCCGGAGCCGAGACACCGGCCTTCATCGAGGTCGGTGAGCTCGGCCCCGGCCTGCTCACCCCGGGGGACGAGGCGACGGCGGCCGCCGTGGCGGCGCTCCGGGGAGCCGACGTCCTGGTGATCGCCACCCCGACGTACAAGGGCAGCTACACCGGCGTGCTCAAGGTGCTGCTCGACCAGCTTCCCGCGCAGGCGCTGGCCGGCAAGCGGGCCGTGCCGGTGGTGACCGCCGGGGTAGCGCCGCAGGCAGCCGCGGCCGAGGCCCTGCTGCGGCAATTGCTCACCGAACTGGGCGCCGACGTGGCGGACGGACTGCCGGTGGTCGAGTCCGACCTGCCGGAGTCCGCCGCCATCGCCGAGAAGTACGCCGCTACGTTCAGTACGTCTCGACCGTGAAGGTGCGACTGACCTTCGTGCCCCACGCGTCGGTGAAGGCCGCGGTGAAGGCCGCGGTGCCGACCGTCGTGGGGTATCCCTCGATCGTGCCGTCCGGGGTGAGCGTCACGCCGTCGGGCAGGGCGCCCGCGGCGAGCGACCAGGTGCCCGCCCGGTCGTCGGCCGTGGCGAGCGCCGTCTCGTAGTACTCGCCGGTCGTCGCCGTCGGCAGCGCCGGGCTGGTCGTGATCACCGGGGTGGTCAGGTGCACGGTGATCGCCAGCGTGCGGGTGGCGGTCGAGGGCACGTAGTCGACGAACCGGACGGTGACGGAGGCTGTGCCCGGGGCGGTCGGCGTGCCGGTGATAATGCCGCTGGGCCAGAGCTTCAGGCCGGCGGGCAGGCGCCCCGCGGTGATGCTCCAGGTGCCGCCGCGGCTCGCCGTGAGGGCCAGCTTGCCCGAGTACGCCTTCCCGGCGATGAAGCTCAGCGACGCGGTCCGGACGACCGGCCTGGCCGGCGGGGCGGCCACGAAGAGCAGCCGGTTGGCCGAGCCCCGCGAGTTCTTGACCTTGCTCGGCGTGGCCACCTTGACCAGGTAGTCGCGCACCTGGGCCG
>DASRYP010000189.1:0-4381 GCA_035687165.1 Actinoplanes sp.
TGATGCCGCGCTTGATGCCAACGTCGTTGTTGTAGCTGCTGCTGGCAACACCTCTTCTGACGCCATCATTAATTACCCGGCCGCTTTTGATGGCGTTTTAGCAGTTGGCGCAATCGGGCGCAATGGACAATATTCCTCGGCATCTATCAAAGACGAAAAGATACAAATATGCGCGCCCGGCGTGGACATAATTTCAGCTCAGCCTAGGAGCGACTACGGATCAGCAACAGGTACATCGGATTCGACTGCAATCGTGTCTGGAGCTGCCGCGCTCGTCCGAGCTAGGTTTCCCGAACTCTCCGCAAAAGAGGTCGTGCATCGACTGACTTCCACGGCGGATGATATTGGGCCGGTTGGGCGGGATGATGAATGTGGGTTTGGGCGGCTTAATATTGTCAAAGCTTTGACGGCTGACGTTCCGCCGCTTGTAGGTGGAGGTTCGGCCTCGCCTGGAAAAAGTGTTGGGGCTACGGCTGTGCCTAGCGCGGTACGGCCGGAGTTCTTTACGCCTAGTGGGGTGCCTCGGGCTGAGGCCGAGTCTGCGGGGGACAGGAGCGCCTGGGTTTTTGGGGGTTTTGCGGGTCTTGTTGGCTTGGGGGGCGTTCTGATTGCTTTGGGTCTGCGACGACGGCGGCGGTAGGCAGGGGTTTCTGGGCTATCGGTCTCGTTGGGGGTTGAACGTCGGGTTGTGTGGTTGTTCGGCTCGGTGGGGCTTGTAACCTCTTGAGCGTGGAGAAGGACATCGCGCACCGGTTGATTCTTGCTTCGGCCAGTCCGGCTCGGCGGGCGCTGCTCAGTGCGGCTGGGATTGACGCCGAGGTGATGGTCAGCGGCGTTGATGAGTCGACGGTTGAGGCTGAGGACGCGTACACGCTGTGCCTTGCCCTGGCTCGGTTGAAGGCGCGCACCGTCGCGGCGCAGTTGAGCGCCGACCCGGCGATTGTCGTGCTCGGGTGTGACTCCGTGCTGGAGTTCGAGGGTGAGGTGTTCGGGAAGCCGGCCAACGCTGACGAGGCGACCAAGCGGTGGATGCGGATGCGCGGGCATGCGGGGGTGCTGCACACCGGGCACCACGTGACCAGCCTGGTCAGCGGCAAGCAGGCCGAGGCGGTCGGCAAGACCACGGTGCACTTCGCCGATATCAGCGACGAGGAGATCTCGGCGTACGTGGCCAGCGCGGAACCGCTTCACGTGGCCGGCGCGTTTACGCTGGACGGGCGGGGTGGCGCCTTCGTCGAGCGCATCGAGGGCGATCCGGGCAACGTGATCGGGCTTTCGCTTCCGCTGCTGCGCAACCTTCTCGGCGAGATGGGCGTCCCCTACATCTCGCTCTGGAACAAATAGCCCGCTGATCCGGCATGCCCGCCGTGCGGGCGGGCATGCCGGATCAGCGGACGCTTCCGGCGAACTCTCGGGCCGTTCAGTCCACAGCCAGGACGGCCAGCAAGGCCATGATGAGCAGGCCGTGCCAGACGGCGGGCGCACCCAGCAGGACCGGCTGGGCGACCGTGTTCATCAACGGGGTCAGCGCGTCCTCGCTCTCACCACCAGCGCCACGCCGTAGCTCACGGCCCGTGGTAGATCGACCCGGGTTGCACGTTCGCCCATTTGTCGGCACTCCAGCTCAGCAACTCACGGCGTACGTCGTACCCGTGCACTGGTCTTGAGCCACTGCAACAGGCCAAGAATCCTCATGCGCGTCGTGGACACGCTCTCAGCGTAAAACTGTCGGCGCCTGAAGATAGGCTCAGGCCGTGCGCAAGGTATTGATCGCCAACCGTGGCGAGATCGCTGTCCGAGTGATCCGGGCCTGCCAGGACGCCGGGCTGACCAGCGTCGCCGTCTATGCTGACAGCGACCGTGACGCGCTGCCGGCCCGGCTGGCCGACGAGGCATATGCGTTGGGCGGCGAGTCCGCGGCCGAGACCTACCTGCGCATCGACAAGCTGCTCGACGTCGCCGCCCGCAGCGGGGCCGACGCCGTCCACCCGGGCTACGGCTTCCTCTCCGAGAACGCCGACTTCGCGCAGGCGGTGCTCGACGCGGGGCTGACCTGGATCGGGCCGACCCCGCAGGCGATCCGCGACCTGGGTGACAAGGTCACGGCGCGGCACATCGCGCAGCGGGCCGGCGCGCCGCTGGTGCCGGGCACGGCCGAGCCAGTCGCCGACGCGAGCGAGATCATCGCGTTCGCCGAGGAGCACGGGCTGCCGGTCGCGATCAAGGCGGCCTTCGGCGGGGGCGGACGCGGGCTCAAGGTGGCGCGCACGCTCGAGGAGATCCCGGCCCTGTTCGAGAGCGCGACCCGCGAGGCCGTGGCGGCGTTCGGACGCGGCGAGTGCTTCGTCGAGCGTTATCTCGACCGTCCCCGGCACGTCGAGGCCCAGGTGCTGGCCGACACGTTGGGCAACGTGATCGTGGTGGGCACCCGCGACTGCTCGCTGCAACGCCGCCACCAGAAACTCGTCGAGGAGGCGCCCGCGCCCTTCCTGACCGCCGAGCAGCGGGGGTCGATCCACGAGAGCGCGAAGGCGATCTGCCGTGAGGCGCGCTATCACGGCGCGGGCACGGTCGAATACCTGGTCGGCCAGGACGGGACGATCTCGTTCCTCGAGGTCAACACGCGGCTCCAGGTGGAGCACCCGGTCAGCGAGGAGACGGCCGGTCTCGATCTTGTCCGGGAACAGTTCCGCATCGCCGCGGGTGAGCCGCTGAGGCTGATGACCGACCCTGAGCCGCGCGGCCACTCGATCGAGTTCCGCATCAACGGGGAGGATCCCGGACGCAACTTCCTGCCGGCTCCCGGCCAGGTCGAGACGTTGACGTGGCCGCTCGGTCCGGGGGTGCGGGTCGACGCCGGGGTCGAGGCGGGCAGCGTTGTCGGCGGCCACTTCGACTCCCTGCTGGCCAAGATCATTGTTACGGGGCGCACTCGAGAGGAGGCCCTGGAGCGGTCACGCCGGGTGCTCGACGAAACAGTGATCACCGGGATCGCGACGGTACTGCCGTTCCACCGGGCGGTGGTCCGCGATCCGGCCTTCACGTCGTCGCCGTTCACGGTCCACACGCGATGGATCGAGACGGAGTGGGCGGCGGAGGTGTCGCCGTTCACGCTGACCGCGGGCACCGAGAGTGCCGGCGATGACGAGCGGGAGACCGTCGTGGTCGAGGTCGGGGGCAAGCGCCTCGAGGTGCGGCTGCCGGCGAAACTGCTGCGCGGAGCACCGGCGTCGGCGGCTGTGGCCAAGCCCGCGAGCCGGCGGGGCGGCGGGGGCGCCAAGGCTCAGGCGGGCGGGGCGGCCCTGCTGGCGCCGATGCAGGGGACGGTCGTCAAGGTGGCGGCGAACGACGGGGACGTGGTCTCCGAGGGCGACGTGATCGTGGTCGTGGAGGCGATGAAGATGGAGCAGCCGCTCTCCGCCCACAAGACGGGCACCGTCTCGGGCCTCTCCGTGAAGGTTGGCGAGCCCGTCACGGCCGGCTCTGTGGTGTGCAGCATCGACTGAAGCCGCGGCGCTGGCGAGCCGCGGAGGCGGCGACGGTGGCAGGGCCAACGTCAGGTGGGCGGGCGACGGTGGTGGGGCGGCGACGGTCGGGCTGACGTCAGGGCGACGGTCGGGCTGACGTCAGGTGGTGGGGAGCCAGAAGCGGAGCTTCTCGTCGCGGCGGGCGATGGGCAGGCCGCCGTTGCGTTCGATCGTGCGCCGTGAGGGCTCGTTGTCGTAATCGCAGGTGATCAGCGCGCGATTCAGGCCCAGGGCGGCCGCGATCGGACGGGCGGCGCCTAGCATCGCCGTCGCGTGGCCCTTGCGGCGGGCCGAGGGGCGTACGTCGTACCCGATGTGGCCGTTGCGTTCCCCCGCCGGACCGGGCACCAGGCGATGGCGGATGTTGAGACGGCCCAGGTATTCGGTGCCGTCCAGCCACCACAGCACCGTCGTCGGGACGAGGCCGGGCAGCCGCGGAGTCTCCTCATGGCGCTGCGCCCGCAGGAATTCGACGAAGCGCGCGAAGCCCTCGGGCGCCGACCAGGTCGATGAGTACGCCCGCAGGTCGTTCCCGATGTTGCTGAAGTCGTCGAGACCGCCACGACCCTCGGCCAGATATTCGGCCATGGCCTTCAGGAACGACTCTCGGACATCGACCGTGGGAGCGACGAGCTCGGGCATCCGCCCAGCCTAGGTGAGCCACACGCGCCCGATCGCGGCCGGGGTGAGCCCACAGATGATCTCCGGGGCAAGCACACAGATGATCTTCAGCACAGGGGAACACGTTGGTCGGCTGGGTCACAAGGGGTGGACCGCCCGTACGGGACCTACGGACGGCCCACCGGCCAGCACACCGAGAACGGGGGACCCGGCGTTCCGGCGCTTTCAAGGTA
>DASRYP010000190.1:0-15461 GCA_035687165.1 Actinoplanes sp.
TGGTCGGGGCACCCGCCGGCGCGGCGGCGACGCTCCCGAAAGGATCACCGGCGGGGCGTTCGGCGGTGCTCTCGAGCTGATCTTGGACGGAGGTTGCCGGGGCCGGGGCGGTGCTCTCCGCGACCATGCCCCGCCGGCCGAGATCGGCGGACGACCGGTCGGTCAGCACGAGAAACCCGGTCCCGGCCGCGAACGCGGCAATGGTGGCCGCCACCACCGGCAGCAGGGCACGGCGCCGAAGAGCCTTCCCACTTACGGGATCAGACGCGCTCGCGGCCGGCCCCGCCTCGGGCGGTGGTTGGCCGATGGCCGGAATCGCGCGGCCGGGCACGCGGATGACCAGAGCTGTCTCGGTGGGCTCCTTGCTGGGCACCTCGGACGTCCTCAGGCTGTGCGGAGGCGGCGTCGGAGGGCGATGACCAGGCCGCCGACCAGTGCGGCCGCGGCTGTCGCGGCCAGCAGGGCACCGGGCATCGGGGAGGACGGGCTGGTGCCGCCGGCGCCGGCCGCGACGCCGCCCAGCGGGACCGTGCCCTGACGTTCGGCGTCGACGTGCAGTTCGGGCTTGAGACCGCCCGCCTCGTCGTCGAGCACCACCAGCGAATAGACGCTGCCCGCGCCCAGGGTGCAGGGCAGTTCGCTGGAGCGGCCACCGCCGGTCGGCTCGACCCGGACGCTCCACTTGCCCGGCTGGACCTCGCGGTAAGCCGTCGTGGTGGCGAACTCGACACCGGCGGCTATCTGGGTGCCGTTCTTGCCGGCGACGTTGAGCACGGGCGCCTTCACCGACGCCTGGATGATCCGGACCTTCGACTTGCCGGGGTCGGGCAGGCGCAGGTCGTCCTTGAGGACGCGCAGGCCCAGGTCGGCGAAGCGGCCCACGCCGGCGACCGTGTAGGCGCCGTCGTTCTCGACGCCCATCTCGGTGGTGATCACCGGCCGATCGCTCGCCGGGGCCCCGGCCTTGCGCATCGCGACCTGGTAACTGCCCACCGGCAGACGCAGATAGCGGGACATGTCGCCATAGGCGACCGCCCGGAAGGTCTGCGGCTCGACCGCACCGGAATCCGACTTCAGATAGACGTCGACCGCGGGGGTGTCGGGTGAGAGGTGGGCCAGGCGTACGTAGCCGTTGCCCGCCGCGGCGGCGCCCGCCGCGGCTTGGGCGGGAGTCGCGCCGAGGACGGCGATCGTCAGCGCGGCCGCACCGGCCGCGAGGCGCCGCAATGCTCGCAGGGGGAGGGACACGGAGCCTCCTTCATCGATGAAGTTCATGCTCTTGGAGTTGTGCCCAGGTATATCCGCATGTCATTTGCTCGCACCATCGTCCAGGACGTCAAGTCGTTCCGCCTCCCGAGCGTCCGGCCCGTGTCCGGATGACCAATACTCCGCGTTCCGTTTTTGTCGTACCCGCGAGGGAGCATGGTGCGGTGCGAGAAGTCTTGGAGCAGTTCGGGCCGGCCACGCGCGAGTGGTTCAACGCGGCGTTCGCCGCGCCCACCGCCGCGCAGGCCGGCGCCTGGCGGGCGGTCGGCGCCGGGCGCAACGCGCTCGTCGTCGCGCCGACCGGCTCGGGCAAGACGCTGGCCGCGTTCCTCTGGTCGCTCGACCGGCTGGCCCGCGAGCCCGTGCCGGAGGATCCGAAACGGCGTTGCCGCGTGCTCTACGTGAGCCCGCTCAAGGCGCTCGCGGTCGACGTCGAGCGCAACCTGCGAGCCCCGCTCACCGGCATCCGCCAGGCGGCCGGCCGGCTGCAGCTGCCGCCGCCCGATATCACCGTCTCCATGCGAACGGGTGACACCCCGGCCGACGAGCGGCGCCTGTTCGGCCGCACCCCGCCCGACATCCTGATCACCACCCCTGAGTCGCTGTTCCTGCTGCTGACGTCGGCCGCGCGCGACTCGCTGCGCGGCGTCGAGACGGTGATCATCGACGAGGTGCACGCGGTCGCCGGGACCAAGCGCGGCGCTCACCTGGCGCTCTCGCTCGAGCGGCTCGACGCGATGATCGGGCGGCCGGCCCAGCGCATCGGCCTCTCCGCCACCGTCCGCCCGATCGACGAGACCGCCCGCATCCTCGGCGGCGCGCACGACGTCGAGATCGTCCAGCCGCCGACCGCCAAGACCATCGAGGTCACCGTCGAGGTGCCGGTCGAAGACATGACCAGGCTCGACGAGCTCCCCGACGTCGACCCCGACAACCCGGGGACCGGGCGCAACACCCCGTCCATCTGGCCCGCGGTCGAGGAGCGGGTGCTCGACCTGATCGAGGCCCACCGGTCGACGATCGTCTTCACCAACT
This sequence comes from Actinoplanes sp., assembly GCA_035687165.1. Classification (GTDB taxonomy): domain Bacteria; phylum Actinomycetota; class Actinomycetes; order Mycobacteriales; family Micromonosporaceae; genus Actinoplanes. The sequence continues at coordinate 2,302 of DASRYP010000190.1, forward strand.
CGCGGCGCGGGGCCGAGCGGCTCTGCGCGCGCATCAACGAGCTCGCCGCCGAGCGCGCCGGGGTCGAACTGGTCGAGGCGAAACAACCGCCGGCCCAGGTGTTGGCTCAGGCCGGGCAGTCCGGTGGGGCGCCGCCGGTGGTCGCGCGGGCGCACCACGGCAGCGTCTCGCGCGAGGAACGCAAGCAGATCGAGGAAGCGCTGAAATCCGGCGTCCTGCCCGCAGTGGTCGCCACCTCGAGCCTGGAACTCGGCATCGACATGGGCGCGGTCGACCTGGTAGTGCAGATCGAGGCGCCACCGTCGGTCGCGGCCGGGCTGCAGCGCGTCGGCCGGGCCGGTCACCAGGTGGGCGCGGTCTCGCGTGGCGTGGTCTTCCCCAAGCACCGGGGCGACCTGGTCTCGTGTGCCGTGGTCGCCGAGCGGATGAGTGCCGGCGCGATCGAGGAACTGCGCTATCCACGCAACCCGCTCGACGTGTTGGCTCAGCAGATCGTCGCGATGGTGGCGCTCGACACCTGGCCGGTCGACGAGCTGGCCGCCCTGGTGCGCCGGGCCGCGCCCTTCGCCGAGCTGCCCGAGTCGGCGCTACGCGCGGTGCTCGACATGCTGTCCGGCCGCTACCCGTCGACCGCCTTCGCCGAACTGCGTCCGCGCCTGGTGTGGGACCGCGGCACCGACGAGCTGACCGGCCGTCCCGGCGCCCAGCGGCTCGCCGTCACCAGCGGCGGCACAATCCCCGACCGGGGCATGTTCGGCGTCTTCCTGGCCGGTTCGGAGCGCGCGTCGCGGGTCGGCGAGCTCGACGAGGAGATGGTCTACGAGTCCCGGGTCGGCGACGTGTTCCTGCTGGGCTCGACGTCGTGGCGCATCGAGGACATCACTCCCGACCGGGTGCTGGTCTCCCCCGCCCCGGGCGCTCCGGCGCGGATGCCGTTCTGGAAGGGCGATTCCCCCGGCCGGCCGATCGAGCTGGGCCGGGCGATCGGGGCCCGGCTGCGTGCGCTGACCCGGGCCGACGACGAGAAGGCCACCGCGACGCTGCGTGAGTCGGGCCTCGACGAGTGGGCCGCCGGCAACCTGATGGCCTACCTGCGCGAGCAGCGCGAGGCGACCCGCAACCTCCCCGACGACCGGACGGTGCTGGTCGAGCGTTTCCGCGACGAGCTGGGCGACTGGCGGATGACCGTGCACTGCGTGCTCGGCGCCCGGGTCAACGCGCCGTGGGCGCTGGCCATCGCGCGGCGGCTCGCCGAACGCTATGGGGTGGACGGTCAGGTCATGCCCTCCGACGACGGCATCGTGGTGCGCCTGCCCGACACCGCCGAGGAACCGCCCGGGGCCGACCTCGTCGCGTTCGACCCGGAAGAGATCGCCCAGCTCGTCGAGGAGTCGGTCGGCACGTCGGCGCTGTTCGCGTCCCGTTTTCGCGAGTGCGCGGCCCGGTCGCTGCTGCTGCCCCGCCGGGATCCGCGCCGCCGCCAGCCGCTCTGGCAGCAGCGGCAGCGCTCGGCCCAACTGCTCGACGTCGCCCGCGAGTACGCCGACTTCCCGGTCACGCTCGAGGCGGCCCGCGAGTGCCTGCAGGACGTCTTCGACCTGCCTGGTCTCACCGGTCTGATGCGCGAGATCGCCGGCCGCAAGGTGCGCCTGGTCGAGGTCGAGACGCCGCGGCCCTCGCCGTTCGCCCGGTCCCTGCTCTTCGGCTACGTGGGGGCCTTCCTCTACGAGGGCGACGCGCCCCTGGCCGAGCGGCGGGCCGCCGCCCTGGCGCTCGACGCGACGCTCCTCGGCGAGCTGCTGGGCCGGGTCGACCTGCGCGAGCTGCTCGACCCGACGGTCGTCGCCGAGACCGAGATCCAACTCCAGTGGCTCTCCCCGCAGCGCCGGCCTCGCGATGCCGAGGACACCGCCGAATTGCTCCGCCTGCTCGGCGACCTCGCCCCGCTCGAGCTGGCCGCGCGTGGCAGCGGAGCGGAGTGGATGTCCACGTTGGAGTCCGCCCGCCGGGCGATCCGCATCCGAGTGGCCGGCGAGGAACGTTGGATCGGCATCGACGACGCTGGCCGCTACCGGGACGCGCTCGGGGTGGCGCTGCCGGTCGGGCTGCCCGAGGCCTTTCTGGAGCCGGTGGCCGACCCGCTGGGTGATCTGGTGGCCCGCTACGCCCGCACCCACGGCCCGTTCGCGGCGGCGACCTGCGCGGCCCGGTTCGGCCTCGGCGTCTTCGTGGTCGAGCAGGCACTCAAGCGGCTCTCCTCGACCGGCCGGGTCGCCTCGGGCGAGTTCACCCCCGGCGGCGCGGGCAACGAGTGGTGCGACGCCGAGGTGCTGCGCATGCTGCGCCGGCGCTCGCTGGCCGCGCTGCGCCGCGAGATCGAGCCGGTCCCGCCCCGGGTGCTGGCCGCGTTCCTGCCGCGTTGGCACCAGATCGGCGGCAACGCGCGCGGGATCGACGCGCTGGCTGCCTCGATCGAGCAACTGCAGGGCATCGCGGTGCCCGCCTCGGCCTGGGAGCGGCTGGTGCTGCCGGCCCGGGTGAACGACTATGCCGCGCCGATGCTCGACGAGCTCAGCGGCGGCGGCGACGTGCTCTGGGCCGGCTCGGGGTCGATCGGCAACAACGACGGGTGGGTGACCCTGGCCTATGCCGACAGCGCTCCCCTGCTGCTCCCGCCGGCCGACGACGAGTTCGCCGCGACGCCGCTGCACCAGGCGGTGCTCGACGCGCTGGGCGCCGGGCAGGCGCTCTTCTTCCGCTCGCTCTCCGACCGGGTCGGTGCGACCGACGACACCGCGCTGGCGGCCGTCGTGTGGGACCTGGTCTGGTCCGGTCATCTGACCAACGACACGCTGGCGCCGGTGCGGGCGTTGCTCGGCGGCAGCGGCGCCCACAAGGCCAAGTCGGCCCCGGCCCGCACCCGCTATCGCCGTCCCGGCCGACCGGCCATGCCGGCCCGCGGCGGACCGCCCAGCATGGCCGGTCGCTGGTCTCGCCTGCCCGATCGCGACCTCGACCCGACCCGCCGGGCCGCAGCCCTGGCCGACGTGTTGCTGGAACGCCACGGCGTGGTGACCCGGGGCGCGGTCATGGCCGAGGGCCCGGTCGGCGGGTTCGCGGGCGTCTATCCGGTGCTCGGCGCCCTGGAGGAGCGTGGCGCGGCCCGGCGGGGCTACTTCGTCGAAGGGCTGGGGGCGGCGCAGTTCGCCGTGCCCGGGGCGGTCGACCGATTGCGGGCCCTGGCGGAGCCGGCCGAGCTGGCCAGGCGCACAGGTGCGACCGCGGTGGTGCTGGCCGCCACCGACCCGGCGAACCCTTACGGAGCCGCCCTGCCGTGGCCCGAGCGCATCATCGACAGTGGCGACGGGGAGCCGGTCGCCAAAGCCGGCCACCGGGCGGGACGCAAGGCGGGCGCGCTGGTCATCGTCGTCTCCGGTGACCTGATCCTCTATGTGGAGCGCGGTGGCCGCACGCTGCTGTCCTTCGTGGACGATCCCGAGGCACTGATCGCGGCGGGGCAGGCGCTGGCGGCCTCGGTGCGTTCAGGGGCGCTGGGTCCGATGTCGGTCGAGCGGGCCGACGGGGAGTCGGTCCACGCGTCGCCGCTGCGCGATGCGTTGACCCAGGCGGGATTTCGGGCGACACCGAGGGGGTTGCGCCTGCGCGGCTGACCGCGGGACCGCGGGACCGCGGGACTACGGGACCGCAGGGCTACGGGGCGGCTACCCTCCCGTTTACGTTGATGTTGATCCGGCCGGCGGGTCGAGGGCCCGGATCCGGGAAGCTGTGCGGTGGCCGCCGAACGGGCTGGTCTCGGCGGCTACCCGGTGGCTGCGCTCTGACCCGGACGGCGAGAGGTCTAGAGCCTGCGGAGCGACCTCCGCGGCCACCAGCTCGACGTGCGCGAGATCGCTCAGGTCAAGGACCTGGAGGAACATGCGCGTCGCGCCGGCCTCGGCGTACCGCTTGATGGTTTCGACCGCCTCGGCGGGGGTGCCGACGATGCCGCCGTTCTCGCGGATCTCGTCGACGTCCCGGCCGATGGCCTCCGCCCGTTGGCGCACCTCGGCGTCGTCGCGGCCGACGCAGAGCACTGCTGCCGCCGAGAAGGTGGGGAGTTTCGTCCGGCCGATGGCCGCGCTCGCCGCGCGCACCCGCTCGAACGTCGGCGCCACGTCCGCGAGCTTCGCGAACGGGACGTTGAACTCGTCGGCGAAGCGGGCCGCCAGCGCGGGGGTCCGCTTCTTGCCGTGGCCGCCCACGATGACCGGCGGGCGCGGCGACTGGGCCGGCTTGGGCAGCGCCGGCGAGTCGTTCAGCTGGTAGTGCTTGCCCTGGAAGTCGTACGTCTGCCCGACGGGCGTCGCCCACAGACCGGTGATGATCTCGAGCTGTTCCGCGAGCCGGTCGAAGCGCTCGCCGAGCGGCGGGAACGGGATGCCGTAGGCCCTGTGCTCCGCCTCGAACCAGCCGCCGCCGAGACCGAGCTCGATGCGCCCGCCGCTGATCTGGTCGGCCTGGGCCACTGCGATCGCCAGTGGACCGGGCAGCCGGAACGTGGCCGACGTGACCAGCGTGCCGAGCCGGATGCGGGATGTCTGCACGGCCAGCGCCGCCATCGTCAGCCACGCGTCACTCGGGCCGGGCAGGCCGTCGCCGCCCATCGTCAGGAAGTGGTCGGAGCGGAAGAAGCCGTCGTAGCCGCTCGCCTCGGCGGCCTGCGCGAGCTTGCGCAGGTCATCGTGGCTTGCCCCCTGCTGGGGCTCGGTGAAAATCACGAGACGCATGCCTCAACACTGCCAGATCTTGGTCGACGTGCCCCGTGGCACCTGTCACACACGAGGTGTAGCAAGGCAGTAACGTTTCTCAGCATGGCCGGGTATGAATGGATCAGTCTCACCACCGACTACGGAACGTTCGATGGCTTCGTCGCCGCGTGCCACGGGTCGATCGCGCGCATCGCCCCGCGGTTGCGGGTCATCGACGTCACCCACCACGTGCCGCCGGCCGACGTCGCGCGCGGCGCCGCCGTGCTGGCGCAGACCGCCCCCCACCTGCCGCCCAGTGTGCACGTCGCCGTCGTCGACCCCGGGGTGGGCACCGCCCGGCGCGGCGTCGCCCTCGGCACTCCGAACGGTGTGCTGGTCGGGCCCGACAACGGGCTTCTGATCTGGGCCGCCGAGGCGCTCGGGGGCATCGCGTCTGCGTACGAGCTGACCAACAAAGACTGGTTCCAGGGCGACGTCTCCAGCACCTTCCACGGGCGTGACGTCTTCGCCCCGGCCGCCGCTCACCTGGCCGCCGGCGCCGCGCTGGCCGACGCGGGACCGGCGATCGACAAGGACTCTCTGGTACGGCTGCCCGACCCGGTCGTCACGGTCGGCGACGGCTGGCTGGAGGCCGAGGTGCTGACCGTCGACCGGTTCGGCAACGTGCAGTTGGCCGCGAACGGGGACACGCTGCTCGGGCTCGGCTCCGAACTGGTCATCAACGGGGCGGTCAGTGCGCGGCGGGGCGCCACCTTCGCCGACGTCGCCCAGGGCAATCTGCTGGTCTTCGAGGACTCGGCCGGGCACGTCGCGATCGCGGTCAACAACGGCCGGGCCGTCGTGGTCCTCTCGGTCACCCCGGGCGACATGGTGCGAGTGGCGGTGCGCTGAAGGCTCAGCCGAGTCGGATAAGGCGCCGGCCGGAGTCGACGGCACGACGACGGCGGACTCGGACGAATCCGACCTGGCCGGATTGCTGGGCGGTCCACCCGGGCAGGATTGCGGCATGCCCGAGGGTGACACCGTCTGGAACACCGCGCGCGTGCTCGAACGCGCGCTCACCGGCGACGCGCTGACCGCGTCGGACTTCCGCGTGCCCCAGCTCGCCACCACTGACCTCGGCGGCTGGACGGTCACCGAATCGGCCAGCCGCGGCAAACACCTGCTGCTGCGGCTGACCCGCGACGGCCACGAGCCGCTCACCCTGCACTCGCACCTGCGCATGGAGGGCGCCTGGCGGGCCTACGCGCCGAAGGAACGCTGGACGTCCCGCCCGGCCCATCTGATCCGGGTCGTGCTGCACAGCGCGCGCTCGGTCGCGGTCGGCTATCACCTGCACGAAGTGGCGCTCTACCCCACGGCCGAGGAGGAGAAGCACCTGGGCCATCTGGGCCCCGACCTGCTCGGCGCCGACTGGGACGTTGACGAGGCGGTGCGCCGGATCGCCGAACACCCCGGGACCAGCATCGCCGACGCCCTGCTCGACCAGCGCAACCTCGCCGGCGTCGGGAACCTTTACCAGGCCGAAACGCTCTTTCTGCGCGGCCTGTGGCCCTGGACGCCGGTGTCGCAGGTCACCGACCTATCCGGCACGGTTAAGATGGCGCAGAAGCTGGTGGCGTCGAACCGCGGCCGCTGGACCCAGACCACGACCGGCTCCCTGCGGCGCGGCGAGACAAGCTACGTCTATGGCCGCCGCGCCCAACCCTGCCGCCGCTGCGGCACCGCCATCCGAAAAGCCGACCAGGGCGAGCGCATCACCTATTGGTGCCCTCGCTGCCAGCCCGCCCCACCAGAAATCCCCAGGTGAATCCCAGCCCCAAGCCGTCCAGCAGTGCGCAGACGCCCGCGCGCCAGCACCGAAGGACCTAGCACCGAAGGGCCTAGACGCTGGTGGCTGGGGGGCGTTTGAGTTCGGACATGCCCTCGGCCATGCCGCGCAGGCGGTCGGTGGCGTCGACCAGGCCGGCGAAAGCGGGGTGGGCACCCCGGGTGACCGGGTGACCGTCCTCGGCGACGTAGCTGGCGGCGGCCGCGACCAGGCGTTCGTAGGCGTCGACGCCCTCGTTGAACTGGGCGGCCAGGGACGCATGTGACTCGGCCAGCACGGTTCGCTGCTCAGATGGGCTCATCGGCAGTGCCCGCTCGACGCTGGCTACCCGCTGGCCCAGGTCGCGCAGCCACGTCTCGGCGACCGCGGCTTCGAGCAGGGCTGCCTCGCCGTGCCCGGTGAGCCGACCGGACAGGCCGGACAAAGTGGACGAGGCTAGGTCGAGCCTGTCCCACGCACGGGTGATTTCCGAGCCGCGCAGGGCGTATCTGTTCTTCTGCCGGCGCACCTCGTGCAGCACTGTGCGGCCGGCCGGGAAGCGCTCGATCGCGGCGGCGAGCTTGCCGGCGGCGAGCGTCGGGTCGGGCGGGGGCGGGGCCGGTGTGGCGGCCAGTTCGCGGTGGTCGCTGAAACGCCACCAGGCCAGTGCGACGGAGGCGCCGGCCGAGCCGGCCCAGATCGCGTCGGCCCAGCCGATGCCCGCGTAGGGAGTGAGGACGGCGGTAGCGGCGGTCAGCCCACCTCCCAGCACGCTCCACCGCCGTGCCGAACCACGCAGGCGCTTGAGCCGCCGGAAATACCTGGTCCGCTCGTCCACCGTCGTCCTCCCCTGAGTGCTCCGTGTCAGCCGGCGGCGCTCGTGTCGCCGCGCTTCTGGTTCATCGTGGCCCGGATCTCGTCGAGCCGGGCGACGCTGGCCGGGTCGGACGCTGGAGCGGAGGCCTGCTCGACCGCGGGTTGCGTGGGCGCGGCACCGAGCTTGTCGCCGGCCATGCTGGCGCGGATCTGCTCGAGCCGGGAGTTGCCGGCCATGTCGAGGCTGGACTTCTGCACCTCGAGCATGCGGCCCTCGACCGAGTTGGAGGCGAGCTCGGCGCGGCCCATCGCGTCGGCGTAACGCCGCTCGATCTTGTCACGCACCTCGTCGAGCGAGGGCGTGTTGCCGGGCGCGGCCAGCGACGACATCGACTCGAGCGATTTCGCCACGGTCTCCTGCATCTTGGCCTGCTCGAGCTGGCTCAGCAGGCGCGACCGCTCGCCGATGCGCTGCTGCAGGACCATCGCGTTGTTCTCGACCGCTTTGCGAGCCTGGCCCGCGGCGGAGAGCGCCTGATCGTGCAACGTCTTCAGGTCTTCCATCGACTGCTCGCCCGAGACCAGCTGGGTGGCGAGCGTCTGCGCGGTGGACTCGTATTTCTGGGCCTCGGACTCGTCGCCGCCGGCGCGGGCACGGTCGGCCAGGACCAGAGCCTGCCGCGCCATGCCCTGCAGCTTCTCGACCTCGCCCATCTGGCGCGACAGCTTCATCTCGAGCTGCCGCTGGTTGCCGATAACGGCCGCGGCCTGCTGCACGAGGGCCTGATGCTGTCGCTGTGCGTCCTCGATGGCCTGCTGGATCTGGACCTTCGGGTCGGCGTACTCATCGAGCTTCGCGCCGAAGAGCGCCATAAAGTAGCGCCAGCTCTTGACGAACGGGTTCGCCATCTCGCGGTATCCCCTCAAAATGTCGCTCAGTCAGTCCGCCACCGACGCAGATCGAGGAGCTGTCGTGATGGCGTGTCACCTGGTGTGGTCATGCCATCGTGTCAGCTCGACGCCACCGACGTCACGTGACCTCCGGGGGATCTCAGGGTCTCCCCCATGCTCCGAGGCTACGCGCAATTGCTGCTCGGGGTCGATCCCGAGGGACCCTCCCGGAGTCAGTCACAGGAACCCCACAGACCCCGGCGACGGACCCCGCCAACAGATCAGGCCGGGCTCGCTCCGTGGAGCGGACCCGGCCTGGACAACACATATCTCTCAGGCGGCTATCTCTCAGGCGGCGTAGACGACGTCGCGCTGTGGCTTTCGTGCCGCGTGCAGGGTCGCCTTGAGCGGCGACTCGCGGCGGACCGCGACGGCGACATCCGACTTGGGCGAAACCGGCTTGGCCGACTGCGACTTGACGGACCCGGCGTCGACCGGCACCAGCACGCCTTCCATGCCCTCGGCGAGCGACAGCGTGCTGCTGACTTCGCCGAGCAGCTCGGAGAGTCGCGCGCCGAGCGCGTCACAGATGGCGGCGAGCAACTCGCTGGAAGCTTCCTTCTGACCGCGTTCGATCTCGGACAGGTAACCCAGGCTGACATTCGCGGCGGTGGACACCTCGCGCAGCGTGCGGTGCTGCCCCTGCCTGCGCGCCCTCAGTGCGTCGCCGATAACCCGGCGTAGCAGGACCATGGCACCTCCTCCTGCGGCGGGGCCGCCGGCACACGCCGGAGGCTTCCCGCAACCGTACCCGCTGCCGGCCAGGCCGACATACCGCCCCGCCGAAATCCGGCGGGGCCTCAACAGCGGGGCATCAGTGTAACTTCTGGGACCGCTGAGACATTCCCTGCTCAGACCGGGGTGGGGGCATCCGTTAGACAGTCATTTAGCAGAAGTAGCGCTCGCGTCACAGTTTCGGTACGGATGGCCTTCCGGTTTCCCTCGAGGCGCATCTCGCGCACCTCGACGCCGAACGGCCCGGCCACGGCCACGTAGACCAGGCCCACCGGCTTGCCGTCCTGCGGATCGGGGCCGGCCACGCCGGTCGTCGCCACACCCCAGTCGGCACCGCACCGGCGGCGGGCACCCTCGGCCAGCGCTGAGGCGACGTCGGGATCGACCGGACCCCGTTCGGCGAGCAACTCCGCCGGCACGTACGCCAGGTCGTGCTTCAACTCCGTGGCGTACGCCACCAGGCCACCCCGGTAGACCGAGCTCACGCCGGGGATCTCGACCACGATAGCGGCGACCAGACCGCCGGTCAGCGACTCGGCGGTGGCGAGCGTCTCGCGCCGGACGACCAGCTGGTGCACGGCTGCGGCAGCGGCAAGATCAGGTCCCACCGGCCGAGTCTAAGCCCCGCTCGCCCGCGCGTCCCGGCGTAGCTTCAGGGCCTCGATCACATAGTCCACACCGGTCACCACAGTCACCACAGTGGCCGCGCCCATCAGCCACGGGCCGACCACGTCGAACGGCTCGGGGACGGGCCACAGGTACCAGGCGATGGCGACGATCTGCAGTACGGTCTTGAGCTTGCCGCCGCGGCTGGCCGGGATGATGCCGTAACGGATCACCCAGAACCGCAGCGCCGTGATGCCCCACTCGCGGAACAGGATGAGCCCGGTCACCCACCACGGCAGCCGGTCGTAGACCGAGAGCAGCACCAACGCCGTGCCGGTCAGGGCCTTGTCGGCGATCGGATCGGCGACCTTGCCGAACGAGGTGACCAGCGACCAGCGCCGGGCGATCCAGCCGTCCACGAAGTCGGTCGCCGAGGCGACGCAGAACACCAGGCAAGCGGCTATCCGGGAGCTGGTGCCGACCAGGCCCGACGAGACGACCAGACCCAGGAAGACCGGCACCAGCACGATCCGCACCACAGTCAGGACGTTCGCCATGTTGTAGGGCGAGACCCTTCGTGGCGCGGCCACCGGGACCGGCTCGTCGGTCACCGCGGGGACACCGGCGCCGCTGAGATCATGTCGACCGGCACGGCCACCAGGTCGACGCCCTCGGTCGCGGTGACCCGGGCCCGCACGAAGTCACCCGGGCGCAGCGCGGCCAGATCGATCTTGGAATCGTCGGAGACCAGCGTGGTCGAGCCGTCGACCTCGGGCGCCTGGTGCTCGGCGCGGCCCTCGATCTCGTCGCCGTCGACCGTGTCGACCAGCACCTCGACGATCGAGCCGAGCCGCTCCTCGGCCCGCTGGGTGCAGAGCTCGTCGGCGAGCGTGACGATCCGGTCGTACCGCCGCTTGATCGTGTCTTCCTTGACCTTTTTGTCGAGACCGGCGGCCTCGGTGCCATCCTCGTCGCTGTAGTCGAAGACGCCGATCGCGTCGAGCCGGGCCGCGGAGAGGAAGCGCACCAACTCGTCGACGTCGTGCCGGGTCTCGCCGGGGAAGCCGACGATGAAGTTGCTGCGGGCCCCGGCCGCGGGGGCGAGCTGGCGGGCTGAGGCGAGCAGCTCGAGGAACCGCTCGGTCGAGCCGAAACGCCGCATGCGGCGCAGCACCGGCTCGCTGGAGTGCTGGAACGAGAGGTCGAAGTAGGGCGCGACGCCGGGGGTGGTGGCGATCGCCTCGACCAGGCCGGGCCGGGTCTCGGCGGGCTGCAGGTAACTGGCCCGCACCCGGACGATACCGTCGACCGCGGCGAGCTGCGGCAACAGCTTCTCCAGCAGGCGGGGGTCGCCGAGATCCTTCCCGTACGACGTGCTGTTCTCACTTACCAGCACGAGCTCGCGGACGCCCGACTTGGCCAGCCACTCGGCCTCGGCCAGCAGTTCCTGGGGATCGCGCGAGACGAAGGCGCCCCGGAAGGCGGGGATGGCACAGAACGCGCACTTGCGGTCGCAGCCGCTGGCCAGCTTGAGGCTCGCGACCGGGCCGTTGTCGAGCCGGCGACGCAGCACCTTGCGCAGGTGGGCCGGGGTGTGCTCGTCGACGGTGGCGTGGCCGGGGATGACGACCTTGGCCGACTGGCGCTCGACCGGCGTGATCGGCAGCAGCTCGCGCCGGTCGCGTGGGGTGTGGGCGTCGAAACGCTCGCCGGCCAGCACCCCGTCGAGCCGGGCCGCGATGTCGGCGTAGTCGTCGAAGCCGAGGACCGCCTGCGCCTCGGGCAGGCTCTCGGCCAGCTCACGGCCGTAGCGCTCGGCCATGCAGCCGGCGGCGACCACCTTGGCGCCGGTGTCGGCCGCGGCGAGCAGCGTCTCGATCGAGTCCTGCTTGGCCTTCTCGACGAAGCCGCACGTGTTGACCAGCACCACGTCGGCACCGGAGGCGTCGGTGCTCACCTCCCATCCGCCCGCGTCGAGGCGGGCGGCCAGCTCTTCCGAGTCGACCTCGTTACGGGCACATCCGAGGGTGAGCAGGGCGACACGGCGGGAGGAAGGAGTTACTGACACCTGACAAGGTTAGCGGGGTTGCACCCCTTACTCGCTGGCGCACTGATCCGATCGGGGGCGCCGGCCGTATTCCTGGGCGCCATGCAGACTTCCCGCAAGCCCACGCCGCACGCCGAAGCCCTGCTCATCGCCGCTCTCGTCGTGCTCGCGATCCTGGTCCGCTGGGCCGGGTGGCGGGAGAAGACGAACGACATGAACATCTTCTTCCAGTGGTATCACCAGCTCCGGCACGCGGGCGGGTGGCGCGGGATCGGCGCCGAGGTCGGCAACTACAACGCGCCCTTCCTCTACCTGCTGGCCTTCACGATCTATCTGCCCGGGCCGCTCATCCTCAAGATCAAGGCGATGTGGGTCCTCTTCGACGTCGTGCTCGCCTTCTTCAGCTATCGCATCGTCGCGCTGCGGTGGCCGGGCAGCCGGGTCCCGATGGCGGCGGCGCTGGTCGTGGTGCTCCTGCCGACAGTGGTGCTGAACGCCTCGTTCTGGGGGCAGATCGACGCGATGTGGGCGGCGCCGGCCCTGGGCGGCGTCTATTACCTGCTGCGTGGCAAACCCTGGTGGGGGGTGGCGCTCTGCGGGGTGGCGCTCGCGATCAAACCGCAGGGGCTCTTCATCTTTCCGCTCTTGCTGCTGCTGGCTGTGGCCGGAAAAGTTCCCTGGCGTACGTTGCTGGCCGCGCCCGTGGTCTTCCTACTGCTCGACGTTCCGGCGATGCTGTTCGGGCGCGATCCGATCGAGCTGCTGACCGTTTACAGCATGGACCGGCAGGCCCGGAACGTACCGGTGCTGAGTTTGCGGGCGCCGAACGTGTTCGCCCTGATCACGGGGAGCCCGCGCGACGATACTCTGCGCGCGCTGGGATACCTGTTCACCGCCGCGGCGGTCCTCGGGGTGAGCTATGTGTTGATCGCCCGGAAGGTCGAGCTGACGGCGGAACGGATCGTCATGGCGGCCGCGCTCTTCTCGATCATGGTGCCGTTCCTGCTGCCCGGCATGCACGAGCGCTACTTCTTCCTGGCCGACGTGCTGACGGTCGTGCTGGCGGTCTTCGTGCCACGGCTCTGGTATGTCCCGCTACTGGTGCAGGCGTCGTCGCTGATCGCCTATCAGCCCTATCTCTTCGAGCGCCGCACGTCGACGCCGCTCATGTCGATCGCGGCACTGCTCATGCTGGCGGCGCTGATCATCGTGGGATATCGGCTGCTCAGCGAGGCGTTCCGCGGGGAGCCGGCGACAACCCCCGACGAAGCCCTGGAGAAGGAGATCACGGCGATGCTCGACCGAGCAGGCGGGACGACCGTGGTGCGGGCGCCTGGGTGACCACCGGGCCGGCCGAGCGCGCGTACTTCCGGGGTGCGGGTCTTGATCTTCAGTTTTCAGTCGAGCTTCAGCGCGGCCAGACTCT
>DASRYP010000191.1:0-4815 GCA_035687165.1 Actinoplanes sp.
GCGGCCGCGAGTGGCGTACCGAGAACGACTACCTCTTCGCCGACAACCAGGCGCCCACCACCACGCGGCGCCGCCCGCGGCCCCGCCGGTCCGCCGACCTCCCGGACCGCAGCACCAGGGTCTATGTCAGTCGTCACGCCGCCGAGCCGCCGCTTCGCTAGGGGAAGGGGCTTAGGCTCGGGAAATGTCCTCGCCGTTCACCGATCTGGACCGGCCGCCGCTATCCCAGCGCTCGCTGGAACGCGCGCTGGTGACCCCGGGCAGCTTCTGGTCGCGCCTCGAGGTGCGCGCCGAGACCGCCTCGACCAACGCCGATGTCGCCGTCGCGGCGGCGAAGGGCGCGTCCGAGGGCTTGGTGATCGTCGCCGAGCGGCAGACCGCCGGCCGGGGTCGCCGCGACCGGCAGTGGACCTCCCCGACCCGCGCCGGGCTCACGCTGAGTGTCCTACTGCGACCCGGTGTGGCCGACGGTGAGCGTGATTGGGCAGCCCTGCCGCCCGCGTCGTTCGCCTGGCTGCCGCTGCTGGCCGGGGTGGCGTTGCGCGAGGCGGTCGAGCGGGTGGCCGAGGTCGAAGCCGTCCTGAAGTGGCCGAACGACCTGCTCGTCAAAGTCGACGACGGCTGGGGCAAGTGCGCCGGCATTCTGGCCGAGGTCTCCGGCGACGCGGTCGTGGTGGGCATCGGACTCAACGTGACCACCAGCGTCGAGGAGCTTCCCGAGACCACCGGTCTGCCCGCGACCTCGCTCAGGGTGGCCGGCGCCGCGGTGACCGACCGCGATCCGTTGCTGCGAGTTCTGCTGCGCGGCCTGGCGTCCTGGTATGCGGGCTGGCGCGACGCGGGCGGCGACGCGGAGATGTCCGGCTTGCTCGCGGCCTATCGGCGGGGCTGCGCGACGATCGGCCGGCCGGTGCGGGTGCTGCTGCCCGACGGCGCGATGCTCACCGGCGAGGCGACCGAGGTGGACAAGTCCGGTCAGTTGATCGTCCGGACGGTGGACGGCACCGACCATCGTGTCTCGGCCGGTGACGTGTTGCACGTACGCTGACCGCGTGGCGTTCCCGGAGGAAGTGCTGACCGACGAGGAGGAGCTCGTCCTCCACCTGCGTCCGCATTGGCGTACGGCGCTCGGCCCCGGCCTGTTCGTGACGCTGGCGGTGGTGGTGATCGCCGTGGCCTGGGTGATGCTGCCGAGCCACGGCCGCATCGCGTTCTTCGTGATCGCCGCCATCATGCTCTATCAAGGCATCCGGTACGGGGTGCTCCCACTGGTCATCCGGCGGTGTACCCACTACGTGCTGACTGACGAGCGCGTGTTGCTGCAGGACGGCGTGATCGCCCGGGAGCGGCGTGACCTGCCGCTCAACCGGGTCAACGACCACGTGGTCAGCCAGTCCCCGCTCGACCGTCTCTTCGGTTCGGGGACGCTGACGATCGACTCGATCGGCGACCAGGCCGCTGTGCTGGTCGCCGTGCCCCAGGCCCAGCGGGTGCAGACTCTGCTCTACGAACTGATCGAGCGGGACCGCGTGAACCACCCCGAGGGCGACGAGGAAGAGCCCGAGATCCCCGTTCAGCGGAAAGGGCTCTTCCGTCGGACGCCCGGGCGTTAGCGCCTGGCGTCGAACTGCGCGACGCTGCCCGGCTCGTCCTCGGCGCTGAGCTCGGCGAGGCCGGCAACCGCGTCCAGCTCGGTGAGCTCGCCCTCGTGACCGTCGACCGGCGGCTTGAGGAAGACGAAGGTGCGGTAGGCCCAGAAGCGGAAGACCGTGGCGACGACGATGCCGACGAGGGTCACGGCTATGAAGGCGACCGCGTCGTGCTCCTCGGTCAGCCCGAAGCCGTACTTGCCGATCGCAATGGATCCGGACTGGATGACCATACCGACCAGGTTGAAGCCGAAGAAGAGCGAGTATTCCCGGCGCAGGGCGGTCCGGCTGTGATGACGGTACGTCCAGTAGCGATTGGCGAGGTACGCCAGCGTGGTCGTCACGACGGTGGCGATGACACTGGCCTTCACGGCGCCGATCGGCAGGGCGACCCACGTGATCGCGATGTAGAGCAGCGTGTTTCCGGCGCCGATGACACCGAACGCCAGTACTTCGGGAGCGAGACGGCGTAGGTGTTCCGTCAGCTCACGTGCAGAAGGCATTGGGCAACCTTACGGGAGAGAGGGCGGTAGCGCCGGGTCACGATGGGGGGATGGCGGCGACGTCACATCCGTCGTTTGAGGGTCCTGTCGTGGTGGCGTGCCCGGCGGCGTCGCAGCCGGGAAAACAAACCGGCGGTACGACCAGAAACGGAAGAGCGAGCCGGCTGCGGTGCCGACCAGCTGACCCGAGATGTTGTCCGCGAGCTTGGTCTGGAAGATGGGCGATAACTGACCCAGACCGTAGTGGCTGATCGTCAGGCACAGCAGCGCGATCCCCAGACCTATGGCGTTGAGCACGAAGAACATCGTGTATTGCCGGGCCATGTTCGGATGGGCGCGGTGACGCCAGGTCCAGAACCGGTTGCCGGCGAAGGCGAAGGTCGTCGCGATCACGGTGGAGATGGTCTTCGCGATCAGGGTCTCGAAGTCGGCCTGAAGCAGCACGTTGAAGATCGCCAGGTCGATGGCGAACGCGACGCCGCCGACCGTGCCGAACTTGCCGAACTCGCCGAGGAGTGCCCGGAACCGGGAACGCAGCCGCGACGGCTGCGTCGGTGATTGCTCGGGCACATTTCCGAGGGTACCGGTGGCAGTCACGGACCGCTGTTCTCGTTGGTGAGTCTTAACCGCTCGATCGCACATGGTGACGTTGCCGATAGGGAAAGTGGATCTCACTGACCTCAGCGATCTCGGCGACCCTTTTCCGGCACTCGGCGCACCAGCCCAGGTGTATGTGCATCCGGGCGCTGTCCCGGGGAGCGAGCCGCCGGCGCAGGTGCACGCCGAGCCGGTCCCCGGCCCACCGGCACTCCGGGTGGTCGGCGGTCGCCACGTGCTGCTGGAGATAGAGGCTGCGCAGCCCCTCACGGGCACGGTGGGCCAGCACCGCCACCGCGTTGGGGGTCATGCCGAGCATCCCGGCCACCTCCGCGAGGCTGTTCCCCTCGACGGCGGTCTGCCAGAGCACGTCGCGCCAGCGCTCGGGGAGTTGCCGGAAGGCGGCCGCCGCGTACGCCCGTTCCAGCCGGTCGAGCGCGGGGTCGGTGTAGGGCTGGCCCTCGTCGTACCGGGTCAGGTCGTCGGTGAACTCGAGCCGGCGGTCGCGCCGGGCCCGGTGGTAACAGACGTGCCGCATGGTCGTGTGCAGGTAGGCGCGGAAGGCGACCAGGGGGCCGCGGCCGGCTCGCAGCGCGGCGAAGACCTTGGTGAACGTCTCGGCGACCAGATCGTCCACGTCGGCCGGGTCGCTGACCAGCCCGTACGCCAGATGGCGGGCGGCTGCCCGGTGGCGTTCCCAGAGAGTCCCGTACGCCGCAGTGTCCCCGGCCCGGACAGCGGCCAGCAGGTCGGTGTCCAGCGGCTCGGGGCTGCCGTCCGGGATCGTCATTTTCCTGCCTCCTACGGCGGGAGTAAGAGGAAAGCCCGATACGAAGTATCTTAGGCGGTTACGTCCGGTTTGCGAAGTCGACTGAGAGTCCGGCGTGCCCAGGCCGTTCCGCCGATTTTGCGCAGACCTGCGCCAATCGGTGAAGGATCAATCGCCTGTGTGCACAACAGTCGAGGATTGTTCGGTCATCCACGGCAACCGCCGACGAACTGAACGTGTTCGCCGCTTGGGCTGAGCTACTCCGCCAAAGACCGAGACCGGCGTCACACCGGCCACTGCGGTCATTGGTCAGCGTCGACCGAAGAAGAACCGCTTGTCTCAACCCACCACGCACCCTCGACTGCTCACCTCGCCCGAGGGGAGGTCCGCTTCTTCGACCGGATGGTGGAGCTCGGCCTCGGTGACGGGGTTTTCGACGTTCACACGATCGGTCGCATCGCCGCTCGATTAGGTCAGCGTCGCCCGGCCAACCCTTGAGTCACTCCCGGCGAGGGCTAGGGTTTGTGGTGATGAGTCTGCGGTCCTTGATTTCTACTCCGTTCTACTCCGTGTACGAGCGTCGGCTGGCCGGCAAGTTGGTCGGCAAGCCTGTGCCTCGCCACGTCGGCGTCATGTGTGACGGCAACCGTCGCTGGGCCCGCGAGATGGGTTTCGTCGACCCCAACGACGGCCATCGCGTCGGTGCCGCCCGGATCAAGGAGCTGCTGGGCTGGTGCGACCTGGCCGGCATCAAGCACGTCACGCTCTATCTGCTCGCCACCGACAACCTGCGCCGCGCGGCCGCCGAGCTCGACCCGCTGGTCAAGATCATTGAAGATCTGGCGACCGAGCTGGCCGAGGACGGCAACCCGTGGCGGCTGCGCATGGTGGGGGCACTCGACGTGCTGCCGGCCTCGACCGCCGCCACGCTCAAGGCCGCACAGGAGAAGACCCGCGACCGCACGGTGGGGGTCGAGGTCAACCTGGCAGTGGGCTACGGCGGGCGGCGCGAGATCACCGACGCGGTCCGTTCCCTGCTGCACGAGCAGGCCGCGAACGGGCGCACGATCGAGGAGATGGCCGAGATCCTCGACGTCGAGCACATCGCCGAGCACCTTTACACCCGCGGCCAGCCCGATCCCGACCTGGTCATTCGCACGAGCGGGGAGCAGCGGATCTCCGGTTTCCTGCTCTGGCAGAGCGCGCACAGCGAGTTCTACTTCTGCGAGGCCCTGTGGCCGGCGTTCCGGAAGGTGGACTTCCTGCGCGCGCTGCGGGCATATGCCCAGCGTGAGCG
>DASRYP010000192.1:0-5995 GCA_035687165.1 Actinoplanes sp.
GGACCCACCGCCCGTACTCGCGGGGGATGGGGAGACCCGGCAGCCCGGACAGTCGGCGGACGGTGTGCAGTCGCAGCCGGTCGTATCGCCCGCGCCAGCTCGTCGCCACACCCGGACCACGCTCGAGGACGACGCTTTCGACGCCGCGCGCCTTGAGCTGAGCCGCCACCGCAAGGCCGGCCGCACCGGCGCCGAGCACTGTCACATCTGCCATTCGGAGAAGTGTGCCCGATCGGCAAGTCGCGGAGACGTGCACCCTGGTGCGAGACTTCACCTGGACGGCGGCGCTGCTCCCGGACGTGCTGGCGGGCGGCGCGGGCAACCCCCTTTCGGGCAATCGTGTCACCGTCTCGTGTGATTCTCCTAGAATGCTTGTAGTGGCCTAATAGGATTCGCCCGAGGCAGCACTCCGCAGGTGAAGGGATCCGAGAGCGAGATGACAATTCGCGTCATCATCGAGGGAGCGGGCGCCGCCGCCGCGGCGGACGAACTCCTGGCGAATCCGGACATCATCGGTGAGATCACCGAGTTGCCGGCGATTCCCGGCCACAAAGATCTGGTCACCACGATCGGCATCGTGGTGACCATCGCCGGCATCGTCGTGTCGGCCGGCGATGTGACCGCCCGCATTCTCGAATGGCAGGAGAAGCGGCGGCGGCCGTCCGAGCCGAACGTCATCTTCGTGTACGTCGACACCCGTACCGGCCGGTCATTGACCGATCCCGGGCCGGAGACCCTGCCCCGATTCCTGGAGCGAGGGTTGGAACTGACGGACGGCGAGTCCGGCGCCGCGCCGCCGGACGTCCCCGAACGTTAGCCGTCCGGCCGCGATGGATCATCTCGTTCGGGTGCACATCAGACCCGATCCGACCGACGCCACTACCGTTGTTCTCGACTATCGCGGTCCTGGAACTCGCTTTCGCACCACCGCTTCCCGCACCGCCTGGATCGCGCTGATCAACGCGGCCGACGCGTTCTATTACGTCAGCGATCTGGGCGTGGCGGAAAGCGACCCGGAGGAGCGCTACCGGACGTACGGGCGTCACCTGTTCGATTTTCTCGACGGCGGCGACGGAACACTGACCCGTCTGCTCGCCGTTCCCGCGACTACAGTTCCCGGCGCTACTGATCCCGGCAGCATCGTTCTCGCCGTCAGCAGCGCGTGGCCGACGGCACGGCAGATTCCGTGGGAGATCGTCCACGACGGCCACGACCATCCGGCGGCGACCGGCCGTCTGGTGCCGATCCGGCTGATCGGCGGCGACGACCGGGACGAGTCGCCCGTCTCGCGTCGGCTCAGCGTCCTGTTCATGGCGTGCGCGCCCGCCGAAGCGAGGGAGGACCTCGACTACGACGCCGAGGAAGCCGCGATCGAGCAGGCCGCGGCGGCGTTCCGGCCCGAGCCCACACTGGAGTACGAATGCACCGGCAGCCTCGCGGGGCTGCGTCGCCGGCTGTCCCGGGACGGCTCGCGGGCATTTGACGTCTTTCACCTCTCCGGCCATGCCGTGGATCGTGGCCACCGCACGGTCTTCGTCACCGAGGACGCGGCCGGCCGGCTGCACGATGCCTCCGGCCCCGACCTGACCGCCGTGCTGCGGATCAGTCCGCCGCGGCTGACCTTCCTCTCGGGCTGCCACACCGCGCAGCCGCGTCGTTCGGGTGCCGCGCCGTCGCTCGCCGAGGAGGTCTGCGGCGACGAGGTGCGGACGGTTCTCGGCTGGGCCAGGCGGGTCCGGGACGACACCGCGACGGAGGCAGCCGCCCGGTTCTACGCGGCCCTGCTGCGGGGGGCATCGCCGGCGTCGGCGCTCGGGGAGACCCGTCGGCAGCTGCGGGACACCGGCCACACCCAATGGCACTGCCTGCGCATGTTCACGTACGGCCGTCCGATCGGCCCCCTCGCCGCGCCGGCGACCGACTCCGCCGACCGGCTCGTCGTGCACCACGCGCCGCCCACCGCGCCCTGGGGTTTGGCGCGGATCGTCCGCAGTCAGTTCGTCGGCCGCCGCCAGGAGACGAAACTGTTGTTCCGCGATCTCGACCCGGCCGAGGAGTCGGCAGCCGTCGGAGTCGTCGTGCACGGGCTGGGGGGCACGGGCAAGACGACCCTGGTCTCCCGGGTGCTCGAGATGATCCAGGATCGGGTCGCCTTCGTGCCGGTCAACTCGGCGTTCGACCGCGGCGCGCTGCTGACCGCGATGCGCCGGCACCCGCACCTGGCCGACCTGCTCGGTACGGTCAATCCGGCGGACGACCTGGAGCGATTGCTCCTTCGGGTCCTCACCCGGGTCGGCCCGATCGTCTTCGTGCTCGACCAGTTCGAGCGGAACATCCCTGAGGATCACGAGGACGCCGCACCCGAGCCGGCCGCCGCCACCACCTTGGCCGCCGTCCTCGGTGCCGTCGCCGGGAGCGGGCGCCCGCATCGCGTGGTCGTCACGAGCCGTTACCCGCCCCTGGTCGCCGGCGTCGATCGCCTGAACGGGGTCGCGCTCGTCCCGCTGAGCGACGTCCAGGTTCGCCGCAAGATCGACCGGCTGCGGCTGCTGCTCGACGCGCAGCTCGGCAGCGCCACCATCGCCGCGATCCTGCGCTGGTCAGGCAGCAACACCCGGCTCGTCGACACGTTGTTCCGGGTGGCCGCCGACCACGGCACCCTGCTCCCGGATCAGCTCGACGCCCGGTTGCGCGCCGAGCGGGATGCCTTCTGCGCCGCCGATCTGCTCCTGGACAACCTGCTCGACCGCCAGCACCCCGGGGACGCCGAACTGCTGCGCCGCATCGCCCCGCTACGCATCGGCTGCGACACCGAGACGTTGGCCCGCCTGATGCGGGCGCCCACCGCTCCGGCCGCTGACGAGGTCACCGAGGCGGAGCGGCGAGCGGCGGTCGAGTGCGGAGAGCGGCTGGCCGGCTGGCATCTGCTCGAGTCCGAGCACGACGCCCGCCGCGGCCTGCTCTTCCGGCTGCCCGCGGTGCTCGAGCCCCAGATCCGGGCCGAGGATCCGGTGGCCGACGGCAACCGGTGCGCCCAGGCCTTGGCGGCCACCCTGGGATCGTTCGACGAGGTCCTCGACCCGAGGCTGATCGACGTCGTCGCGGTCGAGGAGGTGTTCCGGCTCGCCATGCGGAGCCGGGACACCGTGCTGGTGCTGCGCTCCGCCTACGTCCTGGCCTGGGCGGCCGACTTCAACCGCCGCTTCGACGAGATGGCCGACGTCGTTCAGGAAGCGATGACCCTGACCAGGGACCCGTCGTTGGTGGCCGCCCTCGGCGAGTCCTTCGCCGAACGCGGTGAGGAGGCGGGCGCGCGTACGCTCTTCGCCGAGGCACGTCGCCGGATCGGCGAGACCCTGCCCCGCTACCAGGCCCGCACTATGGTCCAAGTCGGCTTCTGGGAGACCTTCGTCGACCCGGCCGCCGGGGTCGCCACGTCAGGTGCGGCGCTCGACCTGGCCCGGGCGAGCCGCGACGTCATCGGCGAGGCCTCCAGCCTGCGGCAACGGGCGATCGGGCTGGCCCTGCTGGGTGCGTACGCCGAGGCTGACCAGCGGTTCCGCGAGGCCGTGGCGCTCACCGAGCGGATCGCCGGTGGGGAACAGCTGGCCAAGCTCGTGGTGATGGACCGTGCGGGCGTGATCAGCTGCCCGACCGGCGAGGCCGAGACCGCGCTGGCCGACCTTCTCGAGCTGCGCGAGTGGTACGCCCGGCGTGATCAGCCGGTGCACCTGGCAGCGACGGAACTGCGCATCGGGGAATGCCTCGTCCTGCTGGGCCGCCTCGTCGACGCCCGGCGCGAGGTCGACCGGGCCCGCCGGGCGACCAGGAACGGTTTTCTCGCCCGGTTCCAGGTCGAGGCGCTCGCCCAGCTCGCCGCAGTGGACGCACAGCTGGCCGTGGCGACGATTCCCCGCAACCAGAAGCGGATGCGGCTGGCCGAGGAATCCGCCGGAAACGCGCGCAAGGCGGCCGAGGCGATCGGCTGGCCGGCGATCCGGCGCATCGCGCTCGACGCCGGCCACGGCGTCTACCTGATGCTGGGCGAGTTCGAGAAGGCGCGGGCGGTGCGGACGGCCCTCGACGCGCTCGACGCGGAGAACGCGGAGCCGGCCGGACGAAAGGTCGACCGGATGGTCTTCGCGGCCGAGAACCTGCAGGAGCAGTCCCGGCCCGACGACGCGTCGGAGCTCGCCCGGGGGGCCCTGCGCCTGGTCGCGACCGACCCGTACGCGTCCGGCGAGGCCCGGGCCAGGCGGGTGCTGGTCACGCTCGAGGACCAGGCCACGATGCCGGTCGACGAGCTCCGGCAGCACCTGACCCGGCTCGCGGAGCTCTACCAGGAGGTGGACACCGCGCAGGTCCCGCTGATCGACCTGTGGCTGGGGCAGATGTGGCTGCGCGAGGACCGTTCGGACGCCGCCGGTGAGGTGCTTGCCCGGTCGCTGGCCGGATATCGCGAGCTGAACCAGCCCGAGCAGGTCGCCCAGGTGAGCGAGGTGATCGCCAACGTCGCCTCGGCCGGTCGGGCGCGGCGGGAGGCGGCCCTGGTCGAGGCCGTCCGGCTTCGGCTCGGCCTGGACCAGCTCGGCGAAGCGATCGGCGACCTGAAAGTGCTTGCCGACCTGCGGGACGGCGACGACGGGACGCGGACCCTCGAAGCGGCGCTCGCGGTCACCGAGGCCAGCGGCAATCCGTCCTACCTGGTCACCATTCTCGACGCCCTGGCCGCGGCCGCCACCGGCGCGGAGAGTGTGGACTTCAAGGCCCGGGCCGACGAGTGCCGGCGCCGCGGGGAGCCCCTGCACCTGGTGGTCGGGGTGCCCCTCAGCAACTTCCTCGACCCCGACCAGGGGGGTCTCTATCTCGCGGAGCTGAAGGAAGCACGGACGCGGATGCAGCGGGAGGAGAGCATCGAGCTTCCGTCCGTCGCGGCGTTCGACGACAACACGATCGACGACTGGGCGTACGTCATCTATCTCTGGGGCGAGCAGGCCGGCACCGGGACGATCGTGCCGCCGGCGGGTGACGCGCGGCTCCCGGTGGCGCGCGACGTCGTGGACCGGATTCTGTCGGTGGCCCGCGGCGCCGGTGAACGTCTGACCAACCCGCCGTTGAACGAACGCCGCGAGCTCACCCCGGGGGAGAACGCGCTGATCGAGTCGGTCCTCAGCCCGCACGGAACGCGTTGAGCACCAGGTGGACGGCCCTGGGCGAGTTCGGTGCGGATGCGGTCGACGTACCGCCGGGTGATCGGCTCCTGCTGGGGCCCTCGGCCGGACTGACACGGTCCCGAGGTGGCACCGGAGAGCACGGCCACGAGTCGTGGTGAACTTCGAGGGCCGGGAGCCGTTGATGGTGGTGACGGGGGATCGACGACCCGTCACCAAAGACCGCCGGGGCCGGGCGGCGACACTCGCGCGCTACCCGGTTCCGGCCTTCCAAATCTCAGAGTCCCGCCACGTCAGGGCCGCGCCAGCAGGCCCGCGTGGTTGGCCCGGACGATTTTGACGCCGGCCCGGCGGAAGACCGCGGCCCGCACGAAGCCGGGCAGGTTGCGGGCCTTGTCGCGCCGGTGGTTCTGCTCCAGTACGAAGGCCACCCGCGTCGCCCGCCGTCGCTGATAGCGCTCCAGGGCCGAAGGAACGGGACCGCCCGCCGCCAGCTCGTCGGCCAGGACCAGGGCGTCCTCCAGGGCCATCGCGCCGCCCTGCGCCATGCTCGGCGAGCAGGCGTGGGCCGCGTCGCCGATCAGCACGATCCGGCCGTCGACCCAGTCCGCGCCCTCGATCTCGTGCAGCGGGGCGAAGAAGGCCTTCCCGGCGTGCTCGAGCAGTCGCGGGACGGGCGGGGCGAAGTCGGCGAATCGCTCGCGCCAGTCACCGGTCGGCGCCGCCGGGCCCGCGCTGTTGATCGCCGCGAAGCAATAGACCTCGCCGCCGCCCACGGGCACGGTCAGGAACGTGCGTCCGCGACCGCCGAGCCGGGCCACCCA
>DASRYP010000193.1:0-4768 GCA_035687165.1 Actinoplanes sp.
CAGGCCGGCCTCGTCGAACCAGCCGAGATAGTACGAATCCGGGTTGTCCCGGCCGAACTCCAGGCGCAGTGACGCGGGTCTCAGGAAGTCGGTGGTGTCGATCCGCAAAGCGGGACGGCCCCGAGCCCGCAGCGGGCCGACCAGGGCGTCAGCCAGCACTTCGGGGCCGGCCGCCGGGGCGCCGTCGATGGCTACCCGGAGGTTACTGTCGGGTTCCCGACTTGTCAGGAGATCAGCGAGTTCCTGGACCAGATTCTCGACCGAGACGGGACGTACGCGCACCGGGGCCGGTCACCCGTTGGGCTTGATCGCGATGCGCGCGTCATCGGAGAGGCGGTAACCGACGCCGTAGACGGTGGTGATCAACGAGGCCGTGGCGCCGAGCTTGAGCCGCAGGCGCCGCACGTGCACGTCGACCGTGCGCTTCCCGGTGTGGTCGTAGCCCCAGACGCCGGTCAGCAGCTGGGCACGGGTGAAGACCTGACGCGGCCGCTCGGCGAGGAACAGGAGCAGGTCGAACTCGAGCCGGGTGAGCGGCAGCGGCTCGCCCTCGACGAGGACCTGGCGGGTGCCGGTGAGCAGGAGCACCTCGGGACCGTCGGCCGGCTCGAACCCGGGCTCTTCGTCGGGCGCGACAGCCGGCTCGACCGTGACCGTGCCGTGGCTGACCTCGACCAGCTCGCGGACCGCCTCGATGAGCCGGTGGGCCTGCGGGGAGATGGCGTCACCGTCGAGCGGGATGGCCACCGTGACGGTCAGCGCGGATTCGGACGGGCGACGGGTGGCGGTGGTGCCGCGACCCGGCCCGGTGGCATGTCCCGCGAGCCTTGGTGAAAGCGCACTGGCCGGCATTTAGTTTGATCCCCCTGAAATACGTGTCGGCAACCGAATACGATCGGCAACCGAATACGACCGATCACCCTCCGTAAAGCCGCAGACGATATTTCCGCCTTTGCCGTTGCCGGGTCAACCCGTCATCCACACTGTGGGAAAATCGTTCCACGAGAAATTATCTCCAGGTCCACCGTGGCCCGTGGAAATGCATTACGGTAACGGATTCTGTCAGACTCATTAAGTGTTGCCGAACGCCTGCCACGCTGCGGATTTCGGCCGAGACCCGGGTTTACCCTGCTGGGCAACGTTATGGGCGGACCGGCGTATGGAACATTCTGAGACGAGCGCCACACCATTCTTCGCACCGATCAAAAAGAATCCGGGCGCCCTGCTGGGGACGCCCGGACTTTACCTCTGCGGAAGAACTCTAGTCGCCGCGGGAGATGAGCCGACGGCCGATGGCGGCGATGAGCCGGTCGAGCTCGGAGCCGAACGGGTTGTCGTGCACCAGATAGGTCCAGGTGGCGGTAGGCCGCACGATCTTGGCGTTCTCGGGTTCCCAGCCGTCGCTGAAGTCGACTTCCTCGAAGTTCTCGATCGTCCGCTTCTCGATCTCGAGGAGCAGGTTCTGGAACGCCGGCACGGCGGCCCGGTGGAACTCGTCGAGCGGGTCGAGCTTGCCCAGCGCGCGCAGGTGCACGCCCTCGCGCACCTCGGAGAGCTCGGCCAGGTGGTCGACCCAGAGCCGGTCGAGGTGGTAGAGCGCGATCGCCCGGGCCGCGTCGGAGAGCACGTCCTCGTCGACCTCCTTGGCCTTCTCGGGCGTGCGCTCGAGCAGCATGATCGCGGCGACCTCGGAGGTGAGCAGCCGCTCGCGGCGCTCGGCCAGGGCGATGCGCTGCTGCTCGATCACGACGCTGTAGCGCCAGGTGTTGCGGTGGATCTCGTGGTTGACGCCCTCGGCGACCCGCTGGGCGTGCTCAACCGCGTAGTCGACCTGGTCGTCGTGGACGACGCCGTCCATGTCCATCCGCGGCGAGGCCGGGAGGATGTCGCCCGCGTGCCGGGAGACCAGCTCGTCCTCCAGGCTGACGAAGAAGACCGAGCCACCCGGGTCGCCCTGGCGGCCGGCGCGGCCGCGGAGTTGGTCGTCGACGCGACGGCTGTCGTGCCGCCCGGCGCCGATCACGTAGAGCCCGCCGAGCTCGACCACGCGGTCACGGTCGGCCTCGTCGCTGCCGCCGAGGCGGATGTCGACGCCGCGGCCGGCCATCTGGGTCGAGACGGTGACCGCGGCCAGCGCGCCCGCCTCGGCGATGATTCGCGCCTCCTCGGCGTCGTTCTTGGCGTTCAGCACGTTCGCCGGCACGCCGACCGCGGCGAGCTGCTCGGCCAGCAGCTCGGACGCCTTCACGTCGAGGGTGCCGACGAGCACCGGGCGGCCCTTCTCGTGGGCGATCTTGATCTCTTCGACGAGTGCCTCGTCGCGGGTTTCGTGCGCCGAGTAGATGCGGTCGGGCTCGTCCGCACGGATGTTCTCGGCGTTCGACGGGATGACCGCGACCTCGAGCTTGAAGTACTCCCGGAGCTGCTCGCCGACGTGCACAGCGGTGGCGGTCATGCCGCAGACCGCCTGGTAGAGCGCGATGTAGGCCTGCACGGTGATCGTGTCGAGGACCTCGCCCTCGGCGGTGGCGGTCAGGCCTTCCTTCGCCTCGACGGCGGCCTGCAGCCCGTCGGGCCAGCGGCGACGCTGGGCCACCCGGCCGCGCATCTCGTCGATCAGCTCGACCGAGCCGTTGCGCACGATGTAGTCGACGTCGCGGCGCAGCAGGGTCTCGGCGTGCAGCGCGACGTTCACCGCCGAGAGCTGCTGCACCTGGTCGTCGGCGTAGAGGTCGACCTCGCCGAGCTTCTCCTCGACCTTCTTGAGGCCGGACTCGGTGAAGGCCACGCTGCGGCCGTCCTCGGCCACCTCGTAATCCTTGCCGGCCTTGAGGTCGCGCACCAGCTCGGCCGCGTCGAGCACCGGGTCGGCCGCGGTCGCGGTGCTGCCGGCGAGCACCATCGGCACCCGGGCCTCGTCGATCAGGATCGAGTCGGCCTCGTCGACGATCGCCGTGGCCAGCTCGCGCTGCACCCGGTCCTCCACATCGGTGACGAGCTGGTCGCGCAGGTAGTCGAAGCCGGCCTCGCTGACCGACACGTAGGTGACGTCGGCGAGGTAGGCCGCGCGACGCTCCTCGTGGGTCGACGCCTCGGTCACCCAGCCGACGGTGAGGCCGAGCAGCCGGTAGACCGGCGACATCCACTCGGCGTCGCGACGGGCCAGATAGTCGTTGACGGTGAGCACGTGCACCGGTCCGTGGCCGAGACGGACGTGCCCGTACGCCGCGACCGTCGCGGTCAGGGTCTTGCCCTCACCGGTGGCCATCTCGGCGACCTCGCCCGAGAGCAGGGCCATCGCGCCGAGCAACTGGACATCGTACGGTCGCTGCTCGAGGGTCCGCCGAGCCGCCTCGCGGCCGACGGCGCAGATCTCGGTGAAGTCCGCCGCCTCCCGGGCCGCCGCGGTCAGCGCCTCGTCGTCCAGCTCACGCAGCGCTTCCTCGCGAGCTTCGATGTCGGGCAGACGCTTGCGGTACGGGCCGAGATCGACCGTCGTGCCCGGACGCTGCAAAAACTGGCGGAACCGGCTTTTCAGCCGCTGCGACACACCCATGGCGGGCAACGGTACTTCATTTGCCTGAGCGGTTGGCGCCGACCATCGGCTCACGCCGCGTTTGTGTTCCCGGTCCGGCGGGCACGTTGCGACGGTAGATCAGGTAAGTGAGGGAGGCAGGGTGCCGAGTCAGCTCGTGTGCCGGCCGGAACGGGGGTTCCCGGTCGCCGCGCTGCACGTGAGTGGCACCCTCGATCAGGTCACCGGCGACGCCCTGCACCAGGCCGTCCGATTACGGCTGGCCGAGCAGCCGACCGTGCTTCTGCTGGACCTGGCCGAGCTGCGGATCGGAGACCCGGTGGGGCTGTCGGCCCTGAACGCCGTCGTCGGCCCGACCCTCGCCTGGCCCGACGTGCCAGTGGTGGTCTGCGGAGCCGGCCCCCGGACGATCGCCTTGATCACCTCCGCGCCGGAGTGCGCCGCGCTGCGGTTCGAGGACGACTTCGGGGCCGCGCTCGCGTCCGCCCGGGCCGAGATCGAGCCACCGCGGATCCGGGTCCGGATGCGTCCGGTGCCCGGGGCCTGCCGCCAGGTGCGCCACCTCGTGACCCAGACCTGCTCCGCCTGGCACCGGGCCGAACTGGCCTCGACCGCGACGCTGATCGCGACCGAGTTGGTGGCCAACGTGGTGCGTCATGCCCGGACGACGATGGACTTCACGATCCGGCCGCTGTCCGGCGGCCACCTCTACATGGCCGTCCGCGACCACAGCCGGCGGATGCCCCGGCCCACCGAGGCGGGTGTCTCCGACGCCGGCGGTCGTGGCTTGCGGCTGGTCCGCGACCTGACCGACTCCTGGGGAGTCCTGCCGGTGAGCGACGGCAAGGTGGTCTGGACCCGCATGCACACCGACGCGCTCTGACGCGTACGGCGCGGTGGTCCGGGCCGCGCCGCGCCGGACCCGACATCTCACCGTTCCGGCGGATCGGGCGGCCCGGAGTCGTCCTTGTCGGTGAACGGTTTGTTGAGCTGCCCCATGTCGGGAGCCTCGAGTTTGGGGCGGGGCGCCCGTGGTGCCGTCCCGCCGGGCGCCACCGGGGCCGGCCGGCCGGCCGAGGGTGGGCGGTTGACCCGCCCCGGGCCGGCCGCTTCGGCCGGGATCGGGTGCGGGCTCAGCGCGGCGCGGGGGGCGGCGTTCTGTTCGGGGCCGGCACCGCCGAACCGGGCCGAGCTGTTGCCGAGTCCCGGGCCGCCGGTCGGGCGCGACGGCGC
>DASRYP010000194.1:0-15006 GCA_035687165.1 Actinoplanes sp.
GGCCGCTCGCCGCGAGGAAGCCGGGCTGCGTGATCGGGCTGACCTTGCCGACCAGTGTGCCGCCGACGACCAGCGACACGGCCGCGACCCCGAGCAGGGCGGTGCCCTCGGTGGGTCGGCGGCGCAGCGCGGCGGTGAGCAGCGGGACCGCGAGGTACGGCAGGATCGCCTCGGCGCCGAACCCGGCGTCCAATGTGTTGTTGCGGTCGCTGGCCACGGCGATGGAGCCGGCCGCGAGACCGGTGATGAGGACCTCGGCGAAGCGGCCCAGTGGCGCGAAGAGGCGGTGGTCGGGGGCGATGACCGCGGGCAGCGCGGCGACCGCGAGCAACGCGATCCAGCCCAGCTGAGCGGGGTCGCCCGTGGCGATCAGGGTGAGCGCCGCGACCAGCGCGAGCATGACGATGCGCGCGGCCACCGCTAGCGGCTGGACGCGCGCGGAGACGCTGGCTAGACCGGGCACCTGACGGATCGTAGCCGCCCTCGGACGGTCCGGCTCGTCGCCCCGGCCGGACCGCCGAATATGTCCGCTCCGCCGGGCTGGCCCGGCCGCCGAATATGTCGCAGCCGGGAGGTAGCCTCCGTGCATGGCGGATACGTCGACGCAGTCGATCCAGGTCCATGCGCCGCTCGACCGCGTGGCCGCGGTGATCAGCGACTTCTCGAGCTATCCGGCCTGGGCCGAGGCGATGAAGCAGGTCGACGTCCTCGAGGAGTACGAGGACGGTTACGCCTACCGGGTCCGTTTCGTGATCGACGCCGGCGTGCTG
This sequence comes from Actinoplanes sp., assembly GCA_035687165.1. Taxonomy (GTDB): domain Bacteria; phylum Actinomycetota; class Actinomycetes; order Mycobacteriales; family Micromonosporaceae; genus Actinoplanes. Next base: position 771 of record DASRYP010000194.1, read on the forward strand.
GCCGACGACTACACACTCGAGTACGCGTATGCCGACGACCTCTCCCGCATCGAGTGGCACCTGGTCGAGCCGTCGAAGACGCAGAAGTCCCAGCGCGGCTCCTATGATCTGGCGATGAGCGGCGAGGGCACCACGGTGACCTACACGCTCGAGGTGGAGCTCTCGATCGGCATGCTGGGCATGTTCCGTCGCAAGGCCGAAAAGATGATCATGGATACGGCGTTGAAGCAGCTCAAGCGCCGGGTCGAGAGCCTGCCGGACTGAGGCGGGGACGGGGAGGGTTCCGATGGCCGGATCAGCGCGCGAGGAGGCCGAGCGGCTCGTCGCCGCGGTGCTGGCACGGGCCGTGACGGGTCAGGCGTTCGGCGACCGGTGGGCCACGGGTGATCCGGAGTGCTGCGTGTGTCCGGTGTGCAAGGCGATCGCGGCGACGCGCGACCCGAAACCCGAGACGGCGGCGCGGTTGGCCGGCAGCGCGGGCGATCTCGCCGGGTCGGTGGCGGGTCTGCTGCGTTCGGTCTCGGCGATCGTCGGCGAGCGTTCCCGTCCGGCGCCGCCACCGACCCCACCGGCCCCTGAGCCCAACCCCGATACGACGTGGTCGGCCGCGACCCGCACGGGCAGCGGCAGCGCGGGGACGCCAGGCAACCTGGCGACGCCGGGCGGCGACCCGTGGGCTGCCGCGACGCCGGGCGGCGACCCGTGGGCTGCCGCGACGACGGTCAGCGACCCGTGGGCTGCCGCGACGACGGTCAGCGCCGCGGGCGTGGCTGCCGACTATGCGGCCGAACTCGCCGAACGGCGGGCGGCGGCCCTGCGGGCGGCCGCCGAGGCGGAGCGGCGGGTGGCCGAGGCGGCGGCCCTGGCGAAGGCCCGCCGGGCGGCGGCGGCGGCCGGAATCGCCGGCGACGAGACCGGGGACACTGCGGGCCGGGTGGCGCGTGACCCACGTACCCCTCGAAGGTTGGATGTGTGGGCCGCGGCCACCGCCGACGTGGGTGTCGCCTCGATGGCGTCCGACCCGACGGTGGATCATGATGAGGCGGGCGGCGCGGAGCCAACCCGAGCGGGCGACGGCGACACGGGCGACGAGGCCCGAGGCGGCGGCGCCGCGTGAGCGCAGGATGAGGGGACGGGCAGCGTGACGCTGACCATCGGAGTCGACGTCGGCGGCACCAAGGTGGCCGGAGGTGTGGTCGACGAGCACGGCACAGTGCTGGCTTCGAAACGGCGGGACACCCCGGCCGAGGACCCGGCCGGCACCCGGGACACGATCGTCGAGGTCGCCGCCGAGTTGGCCCGCGAATTCCCCCAGGCCACCGCCATCGGCATCGGCGCGGCCGCCTGGATCGACGCGGCCGGTGCGACCGTGCTGTTCGCCCCCAACCTGGCCTGGCGCGACGAGCCGCTGCGCGACTACGTGAGCAAGGCCGTCGGCCTGCCCACCGTGCTCGAGAACGACGCGAACGTCGCGGCCTGGGCCGAGTTTCGCTACGGTGTCGCCCGGCACGCCGACGACTCGATGGTGATGATCACCGTCGGCACCGGCATCGGCGGCGGCATCGTCATCAACGGCAAGCTGTGGCGTGGCGCGCACGGCATCGCCGCCGAGCTCGGCCACATCCAGTCGGTCCCCGACGGGCACCCCTGCGGCTGCGGCCGGCTCGGCTGCCTCGAGCAGTACGCGAGCGGCAACGCGCTGGTCCGGTTCGCCCGGGCGGGCGCCCGGCAGGAGCCGGAGCGGGCCGCGCAGCTGCTCGAACTGGCCGGTGGTGACCCGCTGGCGATCAGCGGCCGGCAGATCACCGCGGCCGCCCGGGCCGGTGACGGCGTGGCCCGGGACGCGTTCGCCCAGATCGGCTACTGGCTCGGCGTGGCGATGGCCGACCTGGCGCAGAGCTTCGACCCGCAGATCCTGGTCGTCGGCGGCGGCGTGGTCGAGGCCGGCGACCTGCTCATGACCCCGACCCAGACCACCTATCGCGATCAGCTCAAGCAGCGCGGCCGCTTCCCGGTGGCCGACCTGAAAGCGGCCGAGATGGGCAACACGGCCGGCGTCGTGGGCGCGGCCGATCTAGCACGACGCTTCTGATCCGGCGGGGGTCCCTGCGAATGTCCGGCGCCGCGCTGCGGGTGGTCAGCTACAACGTGCACGGCCTGAAGGACGACCGGGCCGCCCTGATCGGTGTGATCAGCCGGCTCGGCCCCGACGTGCTGGTCGTGCAGGAGGCCCCGCGCCGGTTCCGGTGGCGGCAGAAGTGCGCGGCGCTCGCCGACGACCTGGGCATGGTGGTGGCCGTCGGCGGTCTGCCCTCGCTGGGCAACCTGCTGTTGGTGAGCCTGCGGGTGGCGGTGCACGAGACGTGGTGCATGCGCTACCCGCTCACCCCCGGCCGGCATCTGCGCGGCGCCGCGTTCGCCCGCGGCTCGGTGCGTGGGGGCCGGTTCACCGTCTCGGGCTCGCACCTGGCCACCGATTCGGCCGAGCGGCCGAGTCAGGCGGCGCTCTGGAAGGACGAGCTGAACAAGGTCGATGGCCCGCTGATCGCCGCGGCCGATCTCAACGAGGGCCCGGGCGGCGGGGCATGGCGCACGATCGAGGACGGCCTGCTCTCCGGCCCCGACGCCCAGCCCACCTTCCCGGCCACGCTGCCCAACCGGCGCATCGACGGGATCTTCGTCAGCCCCGACATCACCATCGAGAAGTACGAAGTCGTCGACTCCGACCAGGCCCGGCGGGCGAGTGATCACCTTCCCGTACTCGTCGATCTGAGAATGCCGCAGTGATGGTGTCGTTCCGCTGGTCGGTAGCCGCTTCCTCCTGAGTGGTCCGGTCTGGCAATATCGCCGGGTGCCCGACACTCCCGACATTGCTGACCGCCGTGCCGCCGTGTGCGTCATCGGGGCCGGCGCCAGCGGTCTCACCACGATCAAGAACCTGCGCGAGTACGGATTCGAGGTCGACTGCTACGAGCGGGAGACGGCGGTGGGCGGCGCGTGGAACTGGCGGCACGACCGCAGCCCGGTCTACGCCGGCACTCACCTGATCTCCTCGCGGCCGCTCACCGAGTTCCCCGACTTCCCGATGCCGGACACCTGGCCCGACTACCCCGACCACAAGCGCGTCCAGTCCTATCTGGAGAGTTACGCCCGGCACTTCGGGCTCGAGGAGAGCGTCTGGTTCGGCACCGAGGTGATCTCGGTCGTGCCGGTCGGCGACGGACGCTGGGACGTGACGACGCAGTCGACCGGCGGCGGATCGTCACGGGTGCAGCGGTACGCCGGGGTGGTCGTGGCCAACGGGCACAACTGGTCCCCGGCCCGCCCCGAGATCCCCGGCGACTTCCGCGGTCAGATGATCCACTCCGCGCAGTACAAGGACCCCGCCCAGTTGCGCGGCCGCAAGGTCCTCGTGATCGGCGGCGGCAACACCGGCTGCGACATCGCGGTCGAGGCCGCCCAGCAGGCGACCGCGGTCTGGCACTCGACGCGGCGCGGTTACTGGTACGCCCCGAAGTACCTCTTCGGCCGCCCCGCCGACCAGGTCAACGACCGTACGCTCAAGCTGCGCCTACCGTTGCGGCTTCGGCAGTGGCTCTACCGCCGGGCGATCGCGCTGACCACCGGCGACCTGACCCGTTACGGTCTCCCGGCGCCCGATCACCAGCCGTACGAGAGTCACCCGATCGTCAACAGCCAGCTCCCGTACTTCCTCGGTCACGGACGGATCGTCGCCGTGCCCGACGTGTCGAGTTTCGACGGCGCCTCGGTCGTGCTGTCCGACGGCCGCCGCGTCGAACCCGACCTGGTGATCACCGCGACCGGCTATCGCCCGAGTTTCGAGTTCCTCGCCCCCGAGCTGCTCGACACCGCCGAGGACGGCCGCCCCGACCTGCACCTGCACGCGTTCGCCCGCAAGCACCCGACGCTCGCCGTGGTCGGGCTCGTCCAGGCCGACTTCGGGCTCTTTCCGCTGGCGCACTGGCAGAGTGTGGCGGTCGCGCGCTGGTTGCGGCTGCGCGGCACCGACCCGGAACAGGCAGCCGCCGTCCAGCAGAAGGAATCGACCAGGCCGCTCGCGAGCTGGTCGCGTCGCCGGGTGGTGCCGACCCCCCGGCACTGGTTCGAGGTCGACCACACCGACTACTTGCGGGCCGTCGAGGGGCTGCTGCGCGAGATGGAGCCCGCCCGATGAAGTCCGACCTGCTGCGTTTCGAGGACTGGACCAACCCCGTGCCGGCGGTCGCGCGGGAGGTCGTGTCGCTCACCGAGGGCGTCGAGAAGGACCGGCCGCCGCTGCTGTTCGTGCCGGGGCTCGGGCACGGTGCGTGGGCCTTCGCCGAGCACTGGCTGCCGCAGGCCGCGGCTCGGGGTTTCCCGGCGCACGCACTCACCCCGAGGGCGGGCGGCGATCTGCGGGCCCACGTCCATGATGTGGTGCAGGTGGCGGCGTCGCTTCCGAGCCGTACGGTGCTGGTGGGTCACGGGGTCGGCGCGCTCGTGGTCGCGTACGCGATGGGTCGTTATCCGGCGAAGGCCGCGGTGCTGGCCGCTCCCGTGACGGAGGGCTGGCCGACGCTGTGGGCGGCGTTGCGCACCAACCCGGTCGGCACGATCCCGGCCCTGTTCGGTGGACGGCTGAAGCTGAGCCGCAAGCAGTTGTTCGGCCCCGACCTGCCGGCCGAGCAGGCGCAGCGGATTCTCGACCGGGTAGCCACCGCCCGACCGCGCCGCGAGCTGATCACGCACGATCCCGCTCCGCGCCCGGTGGGCGACCCGCCGGTGCTGGTGGTCGGCAGCCCCGACGACCGGATCGTGCCGCGCGTCTCGCTGGAGCGCACAGCGACTCGTTATGGCGGCGCCCCCCTGCTCTTCCCCGGGATGGGGCACGATTTGATGCTCGACGTGGCGTGGTCGGAGCCGATCGAGGCGATCCTCGACTGGCTGGGCAAGCAGAGCTGAGGTCTCAGCGGCGGCGGTCAGGTCCGGACGGGGCCAGACCGCGCGCCGCGCCCTCGAGTTCGGCCAGGTAGGTGCGGGCCCAAACGCGGATGTCGTGGCTGGTGATGTAGTCGCGCATCGCCTTCATCCGGGTCGCGAGCTCGTCGGGCTCGGCCGCCAGGGCCTGCAGCAGCGTCTCCTTCAGCCCGTCCACGTCGTGCGGGTTGACCAGGAAGGCGTCCTCCAGCTCGGCGGCGGCCCCGGCGAACTCACTGAGCACGAGCGCGCCGCTGTCGTCGCGCCGGGCGGCCACGAACTCCTTGGCGACCAGGTTCATCCCGTCGCGCAGCGGGGTCACGACCATGACATCGGCGGTCTGATAGAGCGCGGCCAGGTCGGCCCGGTCGAACGGCTGATTCAGGTAGTGGATCGCCGGCTCGCCGACCCGTCCGTACTCGCCGTTGATGCGGCCAACCTCGCGCTCGATGCGGTCGCGCAGCCCGCGGTAGCTCTCCACCCGCTCCCGGCTCGGCACGGCCACCTGCACCATCACGGTCTCGCCGACCCGCACCCGTCCGTCGCGCAGCAATTCCGAGTACGCCGTGAGGCGGTGCTCGATGCCCTTGGTGTAGTCGAGCCGGTCGACGCTGAGCAGCACCCGCTTGTGCGAGCCGAGGTCGTGGCGCAGCTGGCGAGCCTGATTCGCCACGTACGGCCGGGCGGCGAGCGATCGCATCTCAGCCACGTCGATCGAGACCGGGAACGCACCGGTGCGGACGACCCGGCGGTCCTGGATGGTGGGTGGGACGGTGGGGTCGGCCTCCAACGTGATCGCCGTGTCGGCGCCGCGGGCATCGAGCAGCTTGGCCGCGAGCTGGGCGACGTTGTGGGCCGCCTGGGGCCGCTGGAAGCCGACCAGGTCGGCGCCGAGCATCCCGCGGAGCAGTTCGACCCGGCGGGGGAGCTGCATGAACAGCTCGGGCGGTGGGAAGGGCACGTGCAGGAAGAAGCCGATCAGTACGTCGGGACGCATCTCGCGCAGCATCTCGGGGACCAGTTGCAGGTGGTAGTCCTGCACCCAGACCGTGGCACCGGGCTCGGCGACCTCGGCCGCGGCCTCGGCGAAGCGGCGGTTGACCGAGCGGTAGGACTCCCACCAGCCTCGATCGAAGACGGGCTGCTCGACGGCGTCGTGATAGAGCGGCCAGAGCGTCGAGTTGGCGAAGCCCTCGTAGTAGCCCCGGAGCTCGTCCTCGGAAAGGGACACCGGGCGTAGCCGCAAGGTGCCGATGTCCGGCAGCGGACGGGCCTCGCCGAGACCACCGCCCCAGCCCACCCAGGTCGCCGGGGTCTGCTCGAGGATCGCCCGCAGGGCACTGGCCAGGCCGCCCGGACTTCGCCGCCATTCGCACGCGCCGTCCGGCGCGGCACTGTCATCGAGCGGAAGACGATTGGCGACGACGACCAGCGAGCTCTGGCGCAGCATCACCGAAGGTTATCGGATGGCTACGCTGATCTATACCGACGGTGGTCGATTCAACAGGGTTTAATTTTCAGTCGGCGAACGAGCAGCTAGACGACTGCGCCGTTGTCGTCGTCGTAATCGTCGTCGTCGCCGGACCGCAGCCGCCACACCAGCATGACGGCGCCCGAGACGATCGCCGCGAAGCCGAGCAACGTCACGTAGTCGCGGTCGATCGGCAGCAGCGTCGGGAAAAGGAAGAGCACGAAGCCGACCACCACGCCGAGCACACCGAAGACCGCGTATTTCGAGATGCGCGGCAGCGGCGGGGGAGGCGGCGGAACGTAGCGCTCGTCTTCGTCGTCGGGCAGCCCGGCGCCGAACGAGTCGAGGCCGTCGAGCAGCGACGGGTCCTGCTCGGGTTCGGCGGGCTTGTCGGTGCGGCGCCGGTTGAGCGAGACGCCCGAGAAGTCGGCCGCGGTGGGCAACCCGCCCGTACGCGGTGGCTCCTTGGGTTGCTCGATGCCCTCGGCGGCCGGCCACGGCGCGGCGGTGGGGTCGACGGTGCTGTGATAGCTGGCGACGATCTTGGCCCACTCGGCCTCCACGTCGACGCCGCGGACGGGCTCGGCGGTCGGGTCCGAGGGCAGGGTAGGCGGCAACCCGTCGGTCACCTTGAGCAGGTGCTCGCGGGCGACGTCGAGGTGGACGCGGTCGACATAGAGACGGTCGATCGGCCGCGCGGGCAGGGTGGTGGCGCGCAGGATGGGATTGAGATCGGCGGTCGGTTGCAGATAGGCGGCGATGCCACCGGCCGCCAGCACGTCGAGGAGGTGCTCGCCCACGCGAGGATCCACGTCGCCCGCGACCGCGTAATCGGCCGCGTCGAGCCCGTTGTCCCGCCGCCCGCGGCGGGCGCCACCCGCTGTCACCCCTGCACACTCCCTCGCCGACCGTGCCTTGAATGGTGACACGACATGGACAGGTTGCGGGAGTGCGTTGTGGCGTGCCGTCCCGCTTCGTAGGCTTCCTTCACGCCGGGATGTCCCGGACGCCCGGAAAGGACACCCGTGTTCTACTGGCTGCTCAAGTATGTGGTTCTCGGGCCCGTGCTCAAGCTCGTCTTCCGTCCCGATGTGCGCGGCCTGTCCCACCTGCCCCACGATGGGCCGGTGATCCTCGCCTGCAACCACCTCTCGTTCTCCGACTCGATCTTCACACCCCTGGTCGTCGGCCGCAGGGTGACATTCGTCGCCAAAGCGGAGTACTTCACCGGGAAGGGCATCAAAGGCTGGCTCATGCGCCAGTTCTTCAGCGGCACCGGGACGATCCCGGTGGACCGTTCGGGTGGCAAGGCCGCCCAGGCGGCCTTGGACACCCTCCTGCGCGTCCTCCGTGCGGGCGGGGTGGCCGGCATCTACCCCGAAGGCACCCGCTCTCCCGACGGCCGTCTCTACCGCGGCAAAACCGGCGTCGCCCGCCTGGTTCTCGAGAGCGGCGCCCTCGTCGTCCCGGTAGCCCTGCTGAACACCGACGAGATCCAGCCCACCGGCACCCTGCTCCCCAAGGTCAAGCGCGTACGCATGCACTTCGGCACCCCCCTCGACTTCTCCCGCTACGCCCACCAAAAGGGCGACCGCTTCGTAGAACGAGCGATAACCGACGAGATCATGTTCGAGCTGATGGCCATGGGCGGCCGCGAATACGTGGACGTCTACGCCGCGAAACTGAAAACAGAGATCGAAAGCCCTGCCCACCCCACTCACCCCGCCGACCCGGCGCTCTCGACCAAACCGCCGTCGGCCGGCGGCGGGAGCGGCCACTGAAACTCGATCGGCCGGCGCGGCGCTCTCCGGAGGACTCCGCCCGGCCGGGGCTACGTGGCGAGGTGCTCGCTGGCCGCGAGATGCCGGTCGTGTGCCTCGGGCAGCGACGGCCAGGCCGGCGCCGAGCGGGCGATCAGTGCTTCGACGGCTTGCGCCGCGAGGGGCCTCGCGTAGTAGAACCCCTGTCCCCGGTCGCAGCCCAGCAGCGTCAGCTCGGTGGCCCGCGCGGCATCCTCGATGCCTTCGGCCACGGTGACCATGTCCATGATCTGCGCGAGCCGCACCACCGACGTGGTGACCGCGGACCCGGTCACGGTGCCGTCCAGTTCGGTGACGAAGCAGCGGTCGATCTTGAGGATGTCCACCGGCAGCTTCGTCAGGTATCGCAGCGATGAGTACCCGGTGCCGAAGTCGTCGAGTGCGATCCGGATACCGAGGGCGTGCAGGCCGTGGAGCTGGGGCAGCGCCGTCTCGTCGTTGATCATCGCGCCTTCGGTCACCTCGAGGACCAGGTCAGATGATCGATACCCGGTGCGATCCAGAACGGCCGACACCTCGGCGACGAGCGCCGGCCGATTGAGCTGGAGCGGGGAGACGTTGACGTTGAGGGTGAACGTGTGTCCGCTCGGCACCGCGTGCTGCCACTGGCGGACCTGTCGGCAGGCCCGTTCGAGAACCCAGATGCCGATGTCGTCGATCAGGCCGGTCCGTTCGGCGAGCGGGATGAACTCCAACGGCCCCAGCAGCCCTTTCGTGGGATGCTGCCAGCGGACCAGGGCCTCGACACCGGTGAGCGCGCCGCCGTCGAGAGCGACGATGGGCTGGTAGTGCAGGACGAGTTCGCCCTGGGTCACCGCGCGCCGCAGATCCCCCTCCAGCGACGGTCCCGGTACGCTCTCGTCCTCCAGCCCGCGCACGTAGAGCTCCGCGCCGTGCTTCCCGTGCCGTTTGGCGCTGTACATCGCGACATCGGCCCGGTGCAGCAACGCGGCGGCGTCCGGGCAGTCAGGTTCGTCGACGGCGACGCCGATGCTTGCCCGCACCCGCAGCTCCAGATCGTCGACGACGATCAGGCGCTGGTTCATGGCGGTGAGGATCCGTTCGGCGACCAGGACCGCGTTCTCGGGTGAGTCCACACCGTTCAGCACGATGCCGAATTCGTCGCCGCCGAGCCGGCCGACCAGGTCGGAGCCGAGCACGCCGATGCTCAGGACATCGGCCACCGCGACGAGGACAGCATCGCCGTATCGATGCCTGTGGGTGTCATTGACCTGCTTGAAGCCGTCCAGGTCGACGAAGAGGACCGCGGTGGGGCGGTCGGCTCGCCGGGCGGCGAAGGCTTCGTGCAGCCGGCCGAGGAACGCCGCCCGGTTGACCAGCCCGGTCAGCGGGTCGTGGCGCGCGTCATGGGTGAGTCGTTGCTGGTTGGCCCGGCGCTCGGTGATGTCGCGGAACGTGCCGACCAGCCCCTCGACGGCCGGGCTCGTCAGCAGGTTGCGCACGCTCAGCTCCGCCCACCGCCACTCGCTGTCGCGGTGCCGGAGCCGCAATTCCAGGCCGTGCCGCCCGTCCGGGTCATCGAGCACCTGCTGAATGAGCAGGTCCGCGGCGGCGAGGTCGTCGGGATGGATCATCTCGCGGTAGGAGCGGGCGGCGAACTCCTGCGGGGTGAAGCCGGTCACCCGGCTGATGGCCGGGCTGACATACACCGTGCGCCAGGAACGGTCGACCACGCAGATCACGTCGGTCGAGTCCTGCACCAGGGACCGGAATCGTTCTTCGCTGCCGCGCAGAGCACTCTCCGCCCGCTCGCCGCGCTGGGCACTCTGTCCCAGGCCCCGGATCACCATCCCGGTCAAGACGGCCCCGAGGGCACCGGCGGCCTGGGCGTAGGTCGCCGACAGGTAGCAGTACACCCAGCCGAGGGCGATACCGGCCTGGCCGGCGCCGATCGAGATCAGGATCTAGTAGATCGCCGGTCGCCAGACACGGCTGCCCTCCGCGGCCATGTGCTGAATCACCACCACCGCGAACAGCAGTGGCAGCAACGGTCCCCACCCGACGAGGTAGATGCCCCAGCCGGCCACGACTATGTGCAGCGACACCCCGAGCGACGGCCACCGGCCCTGGAACCGGCCGGCCAGAAAATGTTGTACCCGAGGCTGCTCGAGAACCCCGAAGAGCACGACTGTCGCCATCACCACTGTCATCGGCGCGGGCCCGGCCAGCCCGCGCCCGTGCATCACCACGAGCACGGGCGTCGCCAGCAGCGGATTGAAGGTCCGGGACACGGCGACCCGTATCACCGCGGGCGCGGCAGTCATCCACGTTCTCGGCGAAATCGCAGGTAGGCGCACAGACTCCTATCGGCCGGACGCCACGGTTTCGTAGCCCGTCGCGCCGGCCGGTGAACCCATTTCGTGCGGGGAAGGGCCGCGCGGCGGCGTCTCGGAAGCGCGCCCGGCCTTAACTCATTCCAGCCCGCCGTCGCAGGGCTTGCAGATCGGTGACCACGATCCGGCGACCCTCGGTCCGCAACCACCCCCGGCTCGCGAACGACCCGATCGCCTGGTTGACGCTCTGTCGCGACCCGCCCGCCATCTCGGCGAGCTGGCTCTGGTTCAGCTCGATCGTGATCATCGGGGCTTGGCTTTCACCCGCCAGCCTTACCAGCGTCTTGGCGACTCGGCCCGGCAGGTCGAGGAAGACGTGGTCGGTGTTCTGCTCGGTGAGTCGCCGGATCAGCGCGCCGACCGAGCGCATCACGGCGTCGAGGATGCGCGGATTGGCGTGTACGAGATCTATGAAGGCCGACCGCGACAGGGTGAGCGCCTGGCAGTCCTCGATCGCCTCGGCCGACGCGCTGCGGGCGGAGGCGTCCAGAAGGGACACCTCGCCGATCACGTCGGGCGGGCGGACCACGGTGAGGACCGCGCGCTCCCCGGTCGGTGCGGTGCGGAAGATGGCGACGGCGCCACGCTTGAGGATGATCAGGGATTCGCCGGGGTCGTGCTCGACGAAAATGATCTGTCCTTTGCGGTAGGTGCGGGGAACTGCGGTAGCGATGACTCGCTGCCGCACGTCCTGCTCCAAGCCGGCAAACATCTCCACACCGGTCAGCGCGTCACCGTTGTCCGGCATGCGATGATCCACGGCGTCATCCCTCCCCCGGTGGGAGCCGCAGCGGCGAGTGTGCCGCGCCAGCCCCACGACGCGAACGATCACTCTTAGCACACAGCAACCTACCGGCGCCATTTCTGCGCACTTGGACCACGAGCGCCTCATAGGATCATGTCGCGCTCGTCGCTTTCTGTAAACCTCTGAATGCCTTGAGTGAGAATCTGGGGGGTGGCCACCCTCGTTGTCCGTCTTCAGTGGCTCCTCGGCCATCACAATCCCGCCGTGCCGGATGCCGAGTTGCTTCGATCGACGCTCCGGGACGAGTGGCATCTCGTCCCCAGTGAGGTCACCTCCCTGGACGACTCCCTCCTGTCCCGTGGGTGGGAGGTGGCGGCCGGTTCCGACCGCTACGTCGTCCGGCTGTCCGAACCCGACGCCCGGCTTCCCGTCGAGGCCGGCCTGGTCGCCGCCGAGCATCTGCGCGGCCGGGAGATCGCCGTGGGAGAGCCGGTGCGTACCCTCTCGGGAGGTCTCACCGTCCAGACTCAGGCGGGTCCGTTCGCCGTGCTGCGCCGGGTCCCGGGTCGCCGGCTCGACGGTGGTGACCCGGTCGACCAGCAGTGGTGGGGTGATCGCCTCGGTGCCGTACACGTGGCTCTGCAGGGTTTCCACCATCCGGGGCTGCGTTCCTGGCGGCCGCTCGACCCCGCGGCCGCCCACCTCGACGCCGAGCCGTGGCTGCGCACCGCCGTCACCGACGCCTCAGCCGCTGCCAAGCGCCTCACCGTCACCGACCGGTTGACGTACGGGGTGCTGCACGGCGACCCGGCGCCCGGCGGTTTCGTCGTCGATCCGAGCACCGGTCGTGCGGGCCTGCTCGACTGCGGGGCGAGCGGGGTCGGGCCGCTCGCCTACGACGTGGCCGCCGCCGTCGTCTACGCGGGCGGTACCCCGCGGGCCGAGGAGCTGATCGACGGCTACCTGGCGGCCGGCCCGGTCGGGGCCGACGAGTTGCACGCGGTGCTGCCGGTGCTGGTGCGTCTGCGGTACGCGGTGCAGGCCGACCGCGCCGCACGCCGGGGCTCGGCCGACGCCTTGCACCGCGCGAGGGAGGCTTTGGAGTCCATGTCAGGATAGGCAGGTCTTCAGTCGGACTTATGGGCGGTGGTGGGGCGGTCGGATGGGGGTTTATCGCTACTTCTATGACTGCGAGTTCATCGAGGACGGGCGCACCGTCGACCTGGTCTCGATCGGGGTCGTCGACGAGTTCGGTCGTGAGTTCTACGCGGTCAGCACCGAGTTCGACGACAGTCGTGCCATTCCCTGGGTGCGGCGTAACGTGCTGGACAAGCTCCCCTCGCCGGCCGACCCGGCCTGGCGTTCCCGGGAGCGGATCCGCGACGACTTGTACGCGTTCCTGACCGAGCCGGTCACGGGCCGCGGTGAGCAGATCGAGTTGTGGGCCTGGTTCGCCGCCTACGACCACGTGGCGCTGGCCCAGCTCTGGGGGGCGATGCCGGCCCTGCCCCGCGACCTCCCGCGCTTCACCAAGGATCTGCGCCAGCTCTGGGACGACACGGGCCGCCCCACGCTGCCGACCATGTCCGGCCGGCACGACGCGCTGGTCGACGCCCGTCACAACCTCGCCCGCTGGCGAGCGATGGGCGGCTGACCGCCAGTTCGGCCTCGTGCTCCTCGAGAACGAACCGGAAAGACCCGGATGCCGAAATGCGGGGCCGCTGCACCTGGGCGGCGGGCGGCGACTAGAGTTCGGATCGCGGCCCGCCCTGGGCCCGGCAACGCTGCCGACGTGGTTTCCCTGGGGCTCGATGGGCATCTCGCGACCCGATCAGGGAGGACGAGCAAAACATGCGTATCGGCGTGCTCACCGGCGGCGGCGACTGCCCCGGTCTCAACGCGGTGATCCGGGCTGTGGTGCGCAAAGGCGTCGCCGCTTACGGTCACGAGTTCGTCGGCTTCCGCGACGGCTGGAAGGGCCCGCTCGAGGGTCTGACGAAGCCGCTCGGCATCGCGGAGGTCCGTGGCATCCTGCCCCGCGGCGGCACCATTCTGGGCTCCTCGCGCACCAACCCCTTCAAGATCGAGGGGGGCGTCGAGAAGATCAAGGCGAACCTGGTCGAGCAGGGTGTGGACGCTCTCGTGGCGATCGGCGGCGAGGACACCCTCGGCGTCGCCACCAAGCTGAACGACCTGGGCGTGAACGTCGTCGGCGTGCCGAAGACGATCGACAACGACCTGAACGCCACCGACTTCACCTTCGGCTTCGACACCGCGGTCAACATCGCGATGGAGGCCATCGACCGGCTGCACACCACGGCCGAGTCGCACCACCGCACCCTGGTCGTCGAGGTCATGGGCCGGCACGCGGGCTGGATCGCCCTGCACGCCGGCCTGGCCGGTGGCGCGAACGTGATCCTGCTGCCCGAGCGCAACTTCGACGTGGAGCAGGTCGCGACGTACGTGACCAAGCGCTTCCAGGTCGAGTACGCGCCGATCGTCGTGGTCGCCGAGGGCGCGCAGCCGCTCGAGGGCCAGATGTCGTTGCAGAACCAGGAACTCGACGCGTTCGGCCACGTCCGCCTCGGCGGCATCGGTCAGTGGCTTGCCCAGCAGCTGGAGGAGAAGACCGGCAAGGAGGCGCGCACCGTCGTCCTTGGCCACATCCAGCGCGGTGGCACCCCGTCGGCGTTCGACCGGGTGCTCGCGACCAGGTTCGGCCTGCAGGCGATCGACGCCGTCAACGAGGGCGACTTCGGTAAGATGATGGCGCTGCGCGGCACCGACATCGTGCGCGTTCCGCTGATCGAGGGCACCGGCGAGCTCAAGACCGTGCCACTGTCGCGGTACGAAGAGGCTGAGGTCTTCT
>DASRYP010000195.1:0-4677 GCA_035687165.1 Actinoplanes sp.
GGAGGCGAGCACCGAGATGGTGCCGACCGGCATGACCAGCGACGAGAAGCCTTGGGTTCCGGTCGCCGGGAACCAGCCGAGTTGGAACGAGAAGAACTGAATGAGGAAGAGGGCGACGAAGAACTGCGGGAAAGCGGCGCCCAGCGCGGGCAGCCGGGAGAGGAGGACCCGCAGCGGGTTCCAGCGGGCGAAGGTGGCCAGGTACGCGAGGGCCGAGCCGGCCACCAGCGACACCACCGCGGCGCTGACGCTCAGCAGCAGCGTCTGCCCGATCCGCTGGGCGAGCAGGTCACTCACCGGCACCTGCTGGGTCAGCGAAGTGCCGAAGTCGCCCCGCACGACCCCAAAGAGGTGGTGCCAGTACTGAGCCCAGATCGACTGGTCGAGCCCGAACTGGTGCTTGATGGCGGCGACCTGCGCCGGCGTGAGGCTGTCCGGCTGCACGCCCGCGGCGGCGAGCTGAAGCTCCATCGGGTCGCTCGGCAGCAGGAAGAGGATCGCGAACGTCAGCGTGTACGCGGCCCACAGCACCACGACCGCCTGACCGACCCGGCCCAGCACGTACCTGGTCATGCCGTCAGGCCTTCGCGATGTCGTTGAGCCGCAGGAAGCTCTCCGAGGTGAACGCGAAACCTTGCACCTTGGCGCTGACCCCGGCGTGCTGCACCCGCTCGAACAGCGGGAACACCACACCCTGGTCGATCAGGTAGTCCTGCAGGTCGGCGTACGCCTGCTCGGTCTGCTGCTGATCGGTCGTCCCGATCGCCTTCGCGAACAGGCCCTGCACCCCCTTGATGACCTCGGGCGAGGCGGACCGCCGGGCCAGGGCCTTCGAGTTGGCGACGTCGGGGTTGAGGATGAACTGCAGCGCGCCGGGATCGGCCCGGGTGAAGTAGGTCTGGGCGAGGTCGTAACTGCCCTCGGTCGTGTACGTCGCCTGCTGAGCGGTGGTCAGCGTCCGCAGCACCAGGTTGATGCCGACCTGCTTGAGCTGGGCCTGCAGCAGCTCGGCGCCCGCGCTGAACGCCGTGATCGGGTACTCGATCTTCAGCTCGGCGCCGTTCCTGGCCCGGATGCCGTTCGCGCCCACGGTCCAGCCGGCGTCCTCGAGCAGCTTCTGGGCGCCCGCCGGGTCGTACGCCAGCTTGGCCGATTCGGAGGTGAAGTAGGGCGTCGTCGAGTTGAACGCGCCCTGGGCGACCGGATAGTCCGGGCCGAAGATCGTCGACGCGTACGTCTTGAGATCGATCGCTCGGTAAAGCGCCTTACGCACCGCGGCGTCGGCGAGCGGCTTGCCCGGCGTGGTGTTGGCGTAGAGCGCGTAGGCGACTCCCGGCAGCGCCCGCTTCTCCACCCTGTCGCCGGACTTCTCGACGAGCGCGGTGTCCTGCGGGGTGAACGGGTTACGTGGCCAGGCGATGTCGGTGGCCCCGCTGATCAGGTTGCCAGTGCGGACGCTGTCCTCGGCGACATAGTTGAACACGACTTTGTCGAGCTTCGCCGCGCCCTTGTTCTGGACGAGCTCCGACGGCCAGGCATAGCCGGCCCGCTTGGTCAGCACGGTCTCGACCTTGGGCGTGTAGTGGTCGAGCTGGAACAGGCCCGAGCCGATGACGCCTGTGCCGGTGCAGCGGTCGGCCGGGGTGAGCTGGAACTCGGCCGGGTCGGTGATGGCCAGGTTGGTGGTCGAGGTGGCTTGCAGGAACGACGAGTTCGGCTTGCTCAGCTCGAACCGGACGGTCTGCGGGTCGACCACCTTGGCACCGGTCAGGCCCTGCACATAGGACGCGCCGTACGCGGCTCCGTTGGTGGCCTTGACGGTCGCGATCCAGCCGGTGGCGTTGTCGGCGACCGCCTGCGCGTCGAGCTTCTTGCCGTTGCTGAAGGTCACGCCGTCCCGGAGCTTGAACGTGTAGGTCCGGCCGTCCGGACTGATCTCCCAGCTCTTCGCCAGCCACGGCACGATCTTGCCGGTCTCGGGGTCCTGGTCGGTGAGCGAGTCGGCGAAGTTGCGGATGATCGACCGGTGCTCGATCCAGTAGACCTGGAACGGGTCGATGCAGGAGAACGACGGGTTGTCCGGCCAGAACGAGACCTTGAGCGTGCCACCGCTGCCCGCGGCGGCTCCGGCGCCGCCGCTGCCGCACGCGGTGAGCCCGAGCAGGGCGGCGACGGTCGCGGCGAGAGGTTTCAGGAGCTTCATGCGGAGGTCCTTCTAGGAGGGGGGAAGGCGTACGTCACGGCCGGCCCGCGAAACCGGCGTACTCCGGTCGGTAGTTGCCCAGGTGCTCGGCCTGCAGCGTGCCCCGCTGCCCGGTAGCCTGGCGGTGGGCGATCTCCTGGCGTACGAGCGGCAGCACGTAGCGGCCGTAGTCGACGGCGTCGGCCAGGGTGTCGTAGCCGCGGATCGAGACCAGCGAGGCGCCCTGGTCGACGTAGTCGAGGATCGCGGCGGCGACCGTCTCGGGCGAGCCGACCAGCGCCGTCGAGGCACCGGCGCCATTGGTGACGGCGGCGGTCCGGGTCCACAGCGCCCGGTCGTAGAGGTCCGACTGGTTCGCGAAGGCCAGCGCCCGTTGCGAGCCGACGTTCTGCGGGGTGCCGGGCTGACGCGGCCGGGCGATCCGGTCCACGTACTCCTTGGCCTTCGCCCAGGCCAGCTCGTCGGTCGGCGCGATGATCGGCCGGAAGGTCACCCAGATCCGGGGCCGCGTGGTGCGGCCGGCGGCACGGGCGATCCCGTTGACCCGGTCGATCTCGCTCCGCAGGTCGGCCAGGGGCTCGCCCCAGAAGCTGAAGATGTCGGCCTTCGCGCCGCCCACGGCGAACGCCTCGGCGCTCTGCCCGCCGATCGAGATCGGTACCGGGCTCTCGTACGGGGCGAAGCCCGGCCCGAACTCGTCGAACTTGTAGAACTCGCCCTCGTGGCTGAACGGGGCCGGCTCGGTCCACGAGCGGCGCAGCAGGTCGATGAATTCCGCCGTACGGGCGTACCGCTTCTGCTTGGGCAGGTAGTCACCCTGCCGGGCCTGCTCCGCGTCGCTGCCGCCGGAGATCAGGTGGACCACCGCGCGGCCCTCGGTGAGCTGATCGAGGGTGGCCAGCTTCTGCGCCGCGACGGTCGGGAAGGTGGTGTTGGGCCGCAGCGCGACGATCGGTTTGATCCGCTCGGTGAGCTGGCCGACGGCGCTGGCCACGACGAACGAATCAGCGCTGCTCGCCCCGTACGGAAGAAGCGTGTAGTCGTAGCCGCCCTCCTCCAGCGAATGCACGTACCGCCGGAAGTACGTCAGATCGATGCCGCGACTCGGCATCGGGTTGAGCTCGGTCGAGGGGTTGAGGTGCGAAAGGCTGATGAACTCCACCTCGGGCGAGGCCGTCGGGGGCAAAGTGGAGCCGAAGTCGGTCATGCGGAGGTCCTCTTCAGCGGTGTGCGGACAGCTGCCTCGTGCGCGAGGGTCATGGGACGCCTTCCGGCAAGCGGGATTACCTATAACACCTACCAAACTAGTAGGGCTTTGGGAAGAGTGTCCACCACCATTCCGCGATCGCACCGATCGTCGGCGCTTATCGATCGGCCGGGGTGCCCATGTCGCGCCCCGTGTCGTTCCCCAAGTCGCGCCCCAAGTCGCGGACGCTAGCAGTCGATTGATAAGAAGTGTGTTCGGTTCGATCGGCGAACGGCGCTGGACATCCGGGTCCGGCCACCGCATGCTGACCGGGACAAAATTCCTATCGTGTCCATAGGCAAAAGGGGCCGTTGATGAGCCGCTACGTGGTGATCGGGGCTGGGGCAGTCGGCGCCTCGCTCGCGGCCGAGCTGCACCGGGCCGGCGTGGAGACGCTGCTGATCGCCCGTGGCGCCCAGCTCGCCGCGCTGCGCGAGCACGGCCTGACCTACCTGCGCCCCGACGGCGAGCACCGGGTGCGGGTGCCGGTCGCGGCCGGGCCCGACGAGGTCGACCTGACCCGTGACGACGTGCTGCTGCTGGCCACCAAGAGCACGGACACCGCGGCTGCCGTACGCGAGTGGGCCTGGCGCCCGGTCAAGCGCGCGGTCGGCGGCAGCGGGGTGGCGGCGACCGAGTTGCCGCTGGTGACACTGCAGAACGGGCTGGACAACGAGCGCACGGCGCTGCGCTCGTTCGCCCGGGTGATCGGCGGCGTGGTCTGGATCCCGGCCACCTTCGTGCTCCCCGGCGAGGTCGTCAACCACGCGGCACCGGCGCCCGCCGTGCTGTGGCTGGGCCGCTACCCCGCCGGGTCGGACGCCACCGTCGAGCGGATCGCCACCGACCTGCGCCGGGGCGGCTTCGTCACGCACGAGGCGGGCGACATCGTGGCCCACAAGGCGGGCAAGCTGGTCGGCAACCTGGTCAACACGCTGGACGCTCTCTACCCGCCGAGCGACCTGCGCGACGCTGCCCTGGCCCTGCTCAAGGACGAGGCCCGTACGGTCCTCGCGGCCGCGGGGATCGAACCCGTCATCCCGGACCACGGCGACTTCCGGCTCGCCGAGGTGCCCGGCCGGGCCCGGGCCGGAAACTCGACGCGGCAGAGCCTGGCCCGGGCCGCCGCTCCCGAGACCGACTACCTCGACGGCGAGATCGTGCTGCTGGGACGGCTGCACGGGGTGCCGACCCCGGCCGCGTCGGCCATCCAGGCCCGCGTCCATCG
>DASRYP010000196.1:0-8470 GCA_035687165.1 Actinoplanes sp.
TCCTGCTTGGCGTAGTACGTCGCCAGCGGCGTCCCCTGGATCGTGTCGCCCGCGTCGAGCACCAGCGTCGCCCCGGTCGCCTCGCCGCGCAGCTTGTTCACCAGCGCGGCGAGCTTGGCCACCCCGACGTCGTTGTGCGCACTGTCGTCGTACTCGGCGGCCTTGTAGTAATCCCAGTTGTAGACGTTACCGTGGGTGTCCGAGGTGCCGAGCACGGTCAGGTGATACGTCTGCTCGCCCTTGGGTGGGTGGGCCTGAGCCGCTCCGGCAGCGACCATCGGGGCCGCCACGGAGGCGGCGCCGGCGGCCAGCACGGTTCGCCGGGAGAGAGTCATGTCGAGACCTTTCGCTGTGGAGAGACGCGCCTCGTGGGCACGCACAGTGGGCACCCTAGCCGTCGATATAACGCCAGGTCGATGCCCGTGTGCTCACATCTCGTCAGGGATCGGGACGCCGAGCAGGTCCAGACCGAGCCGCAGGGTCTCCCCGGTGCGGGCGGCCAGCGCCAGCCTGCTCGGGGACGACCGGATCGGGCAGCGCTCGTAAAAGGCGGAGAACGCCACCGCCACCTCGTGCAGGTGGCCGGCGAGCCGGTGCGGCTCCCGCAGTTCGATGGCAGCGGCCACAGCGGGCTCGAACCCGAGCAGGGTCAGCGCGAGCCGCCGCTCCGCGGGGTCGCCGAGTACGACGGCGCCGGGAACCACCTCCGCCTTACGCAGCAGGGACCGGATCCGGGCGACGGCGTACTGCAGGTACGGGCCGGTGTTGCCGGTCGCGGCCAGCATCCGGTCCCAGTCGAACACGTAGTCGCTGCGCCGGTCGGAGGCCAGGTCGGCGTACTTGATCGCGCCGATGCCGACGGCCGGGGAGGTGGCCCGCTCGTCTGCCTCGTCGAGCAGGTCGACCAGCTTGATCGTCTCGCCGGACCGAGTTTTGAGCATCTTGCCGTCGGAGCCCAGGATCGACCCGAAGCCGATGTGCTCGGCGGTTATGCCGTCGGGCAACCAGCCGGCGTTGTGGGCCACGGCGAAGACCATCTGGAAGTGGGTGCGTTGCGGGGCGCCCACCACGTAGAGCAGCCGGGTGGCCTTCAGGTCGCGAACCCGATGCCGCAGAGCCGCGAGGTCGGTCGCCGCGTACCCGAAACCGCCGTCGCTCTTGCGCACGATGAGCGGGAGCGGTTCGCCGTCACGCCCGGTGAAGCCGGCCGGGAACGCGCAGAGGGCGCCTTCGCTCTCGACCAGCAGCCCCCGCTCGGTCAGCTCGTCGACCACCGACGCGAGCTGGTCCTGATAGGAGCTCTCGCCGGCGAAGTCGCCCGGGCCGAGCGTGATACCGAGCCGGGCGTAGTCGGCCACGAACAGCCGCTCGGACTGCTCGACCAGCCGCCGCCACATCGCCCGGGTCACCTCGTCGCCGCCCTGCAACGCGACCACCCGCAGCCGCGCCCGGGTGCGGAACTCGTCGTCGTCGTCGAACTTGACCCGGGCCTGCCGGTAGAAGTCGGTGAGATCGCTGAGGCTGAACTCGTCGGTGTCGCCGCTGCTCAGGTCGGCCAGGTGCTCGATGAGCAGGCCGAACTGGGTGCCCCAGTCGCCGAGGTGGTTCGCCCGCACGACGTCGTGGCCGGCCCAGGTGAACAGCCGGGCCAACGCGTCACCGATGACCGTCGAGCGCAGATGGCCGACGTGCAGCTCCTTGGCAACGTTGGGACTGGAGTAGTCGATGACCACCCGCTCACTCGTGATCCCGGGCCGGGAGTCGGGCTCCGCCAGAAGCGACGCGAGCACGTCGTCCAGAACGGTCAGATTGAGAAATCCGGGACCGGAGATCTCGACCTCGGCCAGGCCGGTGAGGTCGGTCGCGGCAACCACCTCGGCGGCGATCTCGCGCGGCGCGCGGCCGAGCCGCCGGGCCAGGGCGAGCGCCGCCCCGGACTGGAAGTCGGCGTGCTGCGACGCCCGCACGGCCGGGTCGACCGGGTCGCCGGCCACGGCTTCGAACGCCACGGCCAGCCGTGCGGCGAGAAGTGTTTCGAGATTCATGATCAAACCCATCGACAGGCGCGGAAGGCGGGTCGACCGGGTCTGCGAGGGGAGAACCGGCGGGATCGACCCGCCGGTGGAGAGCAAGACTCAGCGGCGGTCGTCGGAGCGACGACGTCGCGCGCTGAAGGTCTGCATGGGACAAAGGCTAGCGCACGTTGCAGGATGGGTCGGTGGAGAAAGCGGTGAACGCGTTGTGGGTGGCCGGTGCGGACGGAGTGCTGCGGTTCCCGTCGGGGCGGCTGGTGCGCGGCCGGGGCCTGCGCCGGCCGATGCCGTCCGGGCATCCGCCGACCTTCGGGGTCTATCTGCTGGGTGGGGCGCCGCCCGAGTTCGGGTGGGACAGCCGCTGGATCCGGTGGCCCGACTTCCGGTTGCCGGCTGATCGGGCGTACGCGGTGGAGGTCCTGCGCGAGGCCTGGCAGCGCGCCGCGTCGGAGCGGGTGGAGATCGCCTGCGGCGGCGGCCGGGGCCGGACCGGGACCGCGCTGGCCTGCCTGGCGGTCCTCGACGGGGTGCCTTCGACCGAGGCGGTCACTTTCGTCCGCGAGCATTACCACCCGCGGGCGGTGGAGACGCCGTGGCAGCGCCGTTTCGTCCGCGACCTCTCCGTCTGACGCCCAGAATTTTCGGGCACTGATCAGAAGCGGCCACTACGCTGAGGCAGCACGCCGACGCCCTGGGGGGACTGATGATCGTCGTGGAGCGCACGCTTGCCGTGAAGGCCGCCCCCGGGCTGGTGATCGGCTACCTGACCGACTTCGGCAACACGGCGACGTGGGATCCGGCCGTGCGCCAGGCAACTCGCACGGACACCGGTCCGATCGGGCTCGGGTCGCGCTGGTGCCAGGTCAGCCGCATCTTCGGGATCACCACGGAACTGTCCTACACGCTGGTCGAGGCGGGTCCGGGGCGGCTGGTGTTCCACGGCCGCAACGAAGGTGCCACCTGCGTCGACACGGTGACCGTCCGGCCGGTCGAGGCCGGCAGCGAGGTGACCTACCGGGTCGAACTCGAGATGCACGGCCTGGCCAAGCTGGCCACACCGGTGATCAAGGTGGAGTTCGAGAAGCTCGGCACCGCGGGGGCCGCCGCTCTCACCGAAGCGCTCGACGGTCGCGCCGCCGAGATCCACTTCCCGGCCACCGCCCCGCACCCGACGCTGCCGCCGCTCGGCCAGAAGGCTTGAGGTGCCGGTCCGGTCTCCCCCGTGGCGGCCGGACCGAGCGGGTGTCACGCGCGGGTGGCGACGATCTGCAGGTAGGCCGACGGGATGCGGGCGGTGCCGTCCTCGGCGGTGTTGTAGCGGCCCGCCAGCTCGACCAGGTCGTCGTAGAGGGGCTTGGCACCGTCGGGGCCCAGGGCTTCGAATGCCTTGAGGGTCGGGCCGTAGTGCTCCCGGAAGTAGTCCGCGAAGTGCTCCGGCGAGGTGAAGCGAAAGACGAATTCGCGCCGTACGGTGCGCAGGTCGGTGACCCGGTCGCCGAAGAGCTCACGTACGCGGGCCTCGCTCCCCCATTCGACCGGACCGCGGATGCCGGGCGGCGGCGGGACGCGACGGCCGACGGTCCGGAACATTTCGCCGATAAAGCCGTCGGGCGTCCAGTTCGCCAGCGCGATCGTGCCGCCGCTGCGGACCACCCGGGTCAGCTCGGCCGCCGTACGCTCCTGATCGGGGGCGAACATCGCGCCGACCACCGAGATCACCGCGTCGAAACGGCCGTCGGCGTACGGGAGGTTCTCGGCGTCGGCGATCTCGATGGTGATCGGCAGGCGCTCGGCGGCGGCCCGTTCCTGAGCCCGGGCGAGCAGACCCGCCACGTAGTCGGAGGCGATCACCCGGGCGCCGGACCGCGCGGCGGCGATCGAGGCGTTGCCCGTGCCGGCCGCGACGTCGAGAACCTCGTCGCCCGCCGACAGATCGGCGGCCAGCACGGTCTCCTCTGCCATCGGATGGATCAGGGCCGCCACCGCGCCGTAGTCGCCGCCGCTCGCCCAGGTCTTCTGCTGCTTGGCCTTCAGGCCTTCCAGTACCAGTTCGCTCATGCCTTCGACGTTTTCAACTTCCCGGCCCCCGCGCATGGGGATAGCTCCCTATGTTGGCGTTTCGCTCCTTACCCGGCGGACGAACCGGTGGCGGAGCGGCGCCTGATCGCTCACCTCAGATGAGGCCGCGCTCCCGAGCTTCGGCGGCGGCCCGGCCGCGCGACGAGACGCCCAGCTTCGCGAGGACCGCCGAGACGTGGTGGTCGACTGTCTTGGCCGAGAGCGTCAGGTGGGCCGCGATGTCGGCGTTGCTCAACCCATCGGCGATCAGCGTCAGCACCTCCTGCTGACGCCCGGTGAGACCGGTCGGGTCGGCCGCCGTCGTGGCGCGCGGGCCGCGGGGCACGCGCAGGCCACGTTCGCGCAGGTCGGCACGCAGACGCCGGGCCGGGGCCACCGCGCCGAGCCGGTCGAAGACGCGCAACGCCTCGGTGGTGGCCGCCGCGTCGCCGTGGGTCAGGCAGCTGGCGTACAAGTAGGTGCAACCCAACTCGGCCCAGTGCGCCGCGGCGCCCCGCCAGTCGCCGTCGATCACCAGGCGGAAGGGCTCGGCGGCGGCGGCCGGAGCCGGGGATCGCTCGCCGCAGCGCCACAGCCAGAACGCCAGCTCGCCGATGAACCACGGCTGGCCCGTCCGCACCGCGACCTCCAGGCCGCGGCGGGCCTCGGCGGTGGCCCTGGGCATGTCCCCGGCCAGCCAGTACGCCTCGGCGAGCACGATGGCCGGCGGGCAGAGGAACTGGGCCTCGCCGGTGGCGTACCCGCGCTCGGCGGCCTCGGCGGCCTCCTCCTCAGCGCCGGGAAGACCGCGCCGGACGCTCAGACTGGCCCGGGCGACCAGGGCCGGGACCAGGCCGCCGCCCAGCATCGGCTGACCCGCCAGCGCCTGCGCGGCGTCGTCGGTGGCGGCGGCCCAGTCGCCGCGGGCCAGGTGCAGGCGGGCGCGGTGACCGAGCAGGTGGCGGTTGTAGCCGTCGAGGTCGCGGGCCGCCAGGTACGGGATGATGCGGTCCAGAGTCTGCTCAGCGACGTCGAAGTCGTACCAGTCGACCGCGTTGCTACCCAGGTTGACCAGGGCACGCCCGGCGTGGTCGTCGAGCCCGCCAGCCGCCACCGCCAGGTCGTGGGCGCGGCGCAGGTCGGCCACGCCGGACCGGTCCCCGGTGTTGAGCTTGGCCGACCCGATGTTGATCAGCGCGTGCACCTCGGTGTCGAGGTCACCGAGGCGGCGGGCGAGCGCGGTCGCTCGCCCACCCCAGTCGATCGCCCGTACGTCCTCGTTGGCCAGCATGAACAGCTGGGACAGGTTGCTGTAGGCGGCGGCCAGCTCGGGGCCTGGCGGCTGTGTCGCAAGCACCTCGACGGCCTGGAAGCCGATCTCCCGGGCCTCGTCGGGACGGCCGTTCCACCAGCTCAGCCGGGACACCCAGCGCAGGCCGACACCGATCGCCACGGGATCACCGAGCTCGGTGCGCAGGGCGAGCGCGGCCCGCTGGGCCTCGATCGCCTCGGGCAGACCACCGTGGTACGCGGCGAGGGAGTACGCCTCGAGCAGTTCGGCGCGCTCGGCGGCGGGGCGGCCGGCAGCGAGCGGGAGCGCCCGCGCATAGTGAGCTGCGGCCTGCTTGTGGGCGCCCAGGGAGGCGGCACGGCGGGCGGCGATCGGCGTCCAGTGCAACACGGCCTCAGTGTCCCCGGCGTGGTGGGCGTGGTGCACGAGCCGGGCGGGGTCGGCACCCGGACCGGACTCGTGGGCGGCCAGGATCTCGGCGTGCAGAGCCTGACGGCGTACGGGGGAAAGGCTCTCCTCGACCGCGCGCCGCAGCAGTTCGTGGCGGAACGCGACACCCCGGCCGCTCGCGGTGAGCATGCCGCGGGCCAGGCACTCGTCGACCTCGGCGAGCCGATCGCCGAGCAGCTCCAACCCGGCCCGGGACGGCACGACCGCGACCAGGTGGGCGACCTCGCGCGCCGCCGGCGAGAGCGTGGCGAGACGGCTGAGGACCAGATCTCGTACGGTCGGGGGGACGCCCGCGGACGGCGCGGCCAGCACCTCGGTGACCAGCAGCGGGTTGCCGCCGGTGACCTGGTGCACGTCGGGCGCGGATCGACCGGCCCGACGGGCCAGCTCGGCGACCGCGGCCGGGGAGAGCGGCGGCAGGCTGACCCGGCGGATCAGGCCCGGCGGCAGTCCGGCCAGGACGATGCGCAGCCGGTGGTCGGGGCCGACCTCGTCGTCACGGTAGGTGATCAGCAGCAGCGCCCGGCAGAGCGCGAGCCGGCGGCCGAGGAAGGCCACCATGTCGAGGGTCGCCTCGTCGGCCCAGTGCAGATCTTCCAGGACGACGACGGGACGGGCGGCCTGCGGCGGCCGGTCGAGCGCCTCGAGCAGCAGGTCGAAGACCTCGCCGCGCGGTCCGTCGCCGATCCGCTCGCGCAGCCGGCCGCCGAGCCGCCGGGCGATGTCGTGCAGCGGGCCGAGCGCGCGCGGGGTGAGCAGCGGGTCGCAGGCGCCCCAGAGCATCTGGGCGCGCGCGCCGGCGCTCTCGGCGAACGCGGTCGCCAGCGTAGACTTGCCGGCACCAGCCTCGCCGCTGACCACAGCGACGCGACCGCCGTCCGCGCTGCCGGCGAGCAGCTTGTTCAGGGCGGCGAGCTCGTCGGAGCGTTCCAGCAGCACCGTCACGCGCTCAGGGTAAACAGGCTGGTCATCGCCTGCCTAGCGCCTATCGGACAGCGTTCACCCTTGGGCGCGCGTTTCGGGCCGACCGCACCTCTGCCCATTCCCCGACAGGTACCGAAGCTGCCCATTCCCCGACAAGTGCCGAAGCGGACTCGGCACCACCGGTGGGTCAGGCGCGCAGGTGGGCGCGGCTGTCGATCCGGGTCAGGCCGAACACGTCCTCGACCAGGTCGAGCGCCTTGATCCAGGGGAACGGCTCGGTGCTGCCGGGAAGCCAGCCGTCACCCGGGCCGAAGAGCACGCGGACGCCCTCGGCCCGCAGCTCGTCGAGGGCGCGGCGGAACGGTCGGCGAGCGGCGAGCGGCTCGTTGACCGCGGGCACCAGGACCGTCGGGACACCGCGGCCGATCACGTCGGCCATCGAGCTCAGCGGGTAGGTGTCGGCGATGCCGTGCGCCAGTTTGTTGATCGTGTTGAACGTCGCCGGGGCGACGATCATCGCATCGGCCGGCGGCGAGATCCGGGTGCCGTCGGGCGCGAACTTGTACGTGGTGCGGATCGGTCGGCCGCTGACCCGGGCGACCTGCGATGGGTCGATGAACTCGAGCGCGTTCTTCGTCGCCGTGACGTCGACCGTCCAGCCGCGTCCACTCGCGGCCGCGATCAGGTCGATCACTCCCCCGGCGTCCGAGCCGCCGCTGACCACCACCCGTAGATCACCCATGCTCACGATTCTCCTGCTTGTCGGAGCTCGCCGCAGGTTCTTCCGGGGAAGGCGGCCGTTTGACCGTCGCGTTGTAGGAGCGATAGGTGAGCCACAGCGCGACCACGGCGGCGACGGCCGCGGCCACACTGGACAATTGGTCAGCCCGGGTCGGCCCGAGCGCGGCCACGAAGACGGTGACGGTCAGCAGCACGAGCACGCCGAAACCGGCGGTGCGCAGCCGGGCTGACGGCGGCCCACCGCCCAGATAGCGCAGCAGCAGGTTGAAGCCGGCCTCGATCAGCACGATCACGGCCGTCACCAGAATCGGCATCTGCCAGGCGTCGATCTCCACCTCGGTCATCGCGGCGCCCCCTGACAAACCGAAGTCATCGCAGCGCCCCCTGCATGTCGGAGATGAAACGCTGGGTGAGCTGCTCACCGTCGTAGAGGTAGCGGTGGGTGTGCTCGGCGAAGAGCTGCGCGAACTCCGCATAACGCTTGTGCGCCGGCCGGGGGCGGGCCGACTCGACCGCGTATCGGATGTCGTTGAGGTGCGGCAGCGACTCGCGTAGCCCGGCATCGATGTAGGCGTCGAGGCCGGTCGGCGCGAAACCGTACTTGGCCAGGTGCAGCTGCGAGGAGACGTTGGTCAGGAAGTGAATCGCCTGCTCGGCCGCGTCCTTGTTCGCACTCGCGGACGAGATCGCCAGGCTCTGGCCGCCGATGATGCCGATCGGCAGGCCGCTGAGCCGGATCTCGGCGGTGTCGCGCTTGTTGCGTTCGGCCCGGTCGACCGCCTGGTACGAGACCGGCCAGTTACGCATGTAGCGCAGGTTGGAGCGCTGGAACGTGCGGGTCGTGTCGTCCTCGCCGGCCTCGGAGCCGATCCGCTTGGCCTTGAGCGCCGCCGCGAGCGGGCCGAGCGCCTCGCGCCACTGGCCCAGGCTGAACGAGATCGTGCCGTCCTCGGTCAGGATCGCCTCGTCCTGG
>DASRYP010000197.1:0-3114 GCA_035687165.1 Actinoplanes sp.
CTCCAGCGGGCAACGAAGTCGCAGCAAGCCGAGATGACGGACGCGCGTCCCGGATGGCTCACGCGGCGGCGTCTGGTGGCGGCGTCGCGGCGTCGGGCGGCACGGACGCGTCGGGCGGCACGGGCGCGGCGTCCGGCGGCACGGGCGCGGCGTCCGGCCCGGGAGCGCCGGCATCCGGTGGCGCACCGCCAGCGTCCGGCGATACCACCGGCCCGGCGTCGGGCGTCATTCCACTACCCGCGTCTGGCACCGGGCCTCCACTGGGAGGAGTCTGCTGGGTCCGGCACACCGGCGGATCCGAGCCGAAATCGCACGTGAGCCCGACGTCGCACTCGGAGGACGCGAAGCAGGGCTCACCCGCTGCTTTGAGGTCCGTGGCGCTGCACGCCGTCATTCCCGGCCCGAGCACCAGGGAGATCGCGAAAGCCAGTAGCCGCGCTCGCATGCTCCCAGGATAACGCCAAGTGGCGCGGGCGGTATAGACACGATCAGAACACGAAGGGATACGTGAAGGTCGCGCCCTGCTGCGTCTTGGTGAACTTGGCCTTCTTCACCGCGTTGGCAACGCAGGTTCCGAGCGCGGCGTTGGGCGCGGACTTCACGGACACGCTGCCGACCGCGCCGCTGCCCTCGACCTTGACCGTGACCTTGACCTCACCGCTGCCCTTGCTGCTGCAGCCGGACACGCCCGAGCGCACCTTGTTGATGCCCTCGGTGATGTCGCCGCGGCCCAGCTTCTCCGGCAAGTTGGAGTCACTGCCGCCCGAGCTGCCGCCACCGCGCGGCTTCGAGCCGCCGCTGCCGCCACCGCTGTACTTGGAGCAGCACGCCGGTGGCTTGTCGGCGAGCAGACAGCCGACCTCGTCGAGACAGCCGCCGCTGCCGCCCGACTCGGGCTTCGTGCCGGACGAGCCGCTGGAGCCAGACGACGAACCGCTGGAGCCAGACGAGCCGCTCGAGCCGGACGAGCCGCTCGAGCCGGACGAGCCCCGCTCTTCCCGGCGCGACGTGCCAGACGAGCCGCCCGTGCCAGACCGCGGCGGCGGATTGCGACGGTCGGTGCCCGTGGTGTCTGGCGGCTTGGTGGGGTCCGTAGCCGTTCCGGCGGTGCCGGCGCCGTTCCCGGCTCCGGCGGGCTCCGTCCCGGTGCCCGGGTTGGCCTGGGTGTTCGGCGGGGTGTTCGTCGGGGTCTGCGGATCGTCTTGCGACGGCTTGTTGCCGTCGGTCGGCTTGGCGGCCGGGTCGGTCTCGCTGCCAGGCGTGGGCGTCTGCACGGCCACGGTCTGGTCGTCATCCTTCAGCAGGATCAGCACGACGACGATCACGCCGGCCACGAGCAACGCGCCGATCCCGCCGATCAGCGCGAGCAGCGTCTTGTTGTTGCCCGCGTTGACTGGCGCCTGGGGCAGGAGCACGGGAGACTGCGTGGCGAAGGTGACCGGCTCCACGGCGCTGAAGGCGCTCAGCGGATTGGCTGCACCGGCGGCGCCGGCCCTGCCGCCCATGTACGTCTGCGCCATGGAGCGGATGTCGATCAGGCCCGAGCCCTCGCTGCCACCGACCTGCGCCATGCCGCCGCCGCCGCCCGAGGCGCTCGCCGAAACCGCCGCGGGCGCCTTGGGCGCATCGCTGGCCAGCGCCGCCAGGTTGTTGAGCGAGAACAGGACCGAGTTCTCGTTGCGCTCACCGCGCATGCGTCGATCCGCGGCGCTGCCGCCCGCGGCGCTGGCGAACAGCCCGTCACCGGCGTTCCCGCCGCTGCCGAACAGATCGCCGCTGTCGCCCGGATCGGCCGACGCCGAGAATGGATCCCCGCTCTGGGGCGCCATGTCGCCGCTGCCCGCGGCCAGGTCAGCCCTGCCCGCGCCGCCCTGGCCGCCGGACGCCAGGCTGGCGAACACGTCGATCGCGCCCAGCGCCGACCAGTCGCCGAAGCCCTCACGCCAGGCATAGGTCTCCAGATCGATCTCGCCGCGAGCGAAGCGCTGACGCACCTCTTGCTCGCTGATCGGCCCGATCTGATCCTGGTCGATGACCAGGTGCCAGACGGCCTCGCCGCTGGGGGCTTCGGGGGCTTCCGGTTCGTCGTAGCCGAAGGTGCGGGTTTCCGGCTGGCTGAGCTGATCTTCTGCTGCGTCGCCCTCGCCGCTGTTCCCTCGGACGACGATGACGGTGCTGCACTTCTTGCAGCGGATCTTGAAGACCTTGCCCCGGACTTTCTCGTCGGCAATGGCGTACTTGGCTCCGCAGGAGTCGCAGACGATCTTCATTCGATTCCTCTGGGTCTCTGATCCCAACCAAAGATTGGCTGGAGTATAGAAAGTATAGGATTTCCTTGCAACTAACCGTTGGAACCCGAAACGCCTCCCGACCTTGGAAAAAAATCATCCGAAGGCGGCGCGCAGCTCGATGGTGTGACCGCGCTCGGGTCCGACCGACACCAGGCACAGGGGGATTCCCACGGCCTCCTCGATGGCGCGCACGTACGTCCGTGCCGCCGCCGGCAGCTCGTCGAGGCTGCGCGCGCCGCGCAGGTCCTCTGTCCAGCCGGGAAAATACTCCATGACTGGGGTCACCTGCTCGATGTCCACGGGGTCGGTCGGCAGCTCGTCGAGCAGCGCGCCGCCCAGGCGATAGCGCGTGCACATGGCAATGCGCGGCTGGCCGCTGAGCACGTCGAGCTTGGTCAGCGCCAGGCTGTCGAGCCCGTTGATGCGCGCGGCCAGCCGCAGCGCCGGCGCGTCGAGCCAGCCGCAGCGCCGCGGCCTGCCCGTGGTGGCGCCGAACTCGCCGCCGGCCTTGCGCAGCGTCGTGGCCGCGACCTCGTCGAGCTCGGTGGGGAACGGCCCGCCGCCGACGCGCGTGACGTAGGCCTTGCTGATACCGATGACGCGATCGATACGCGTGGGCCCGATGCCAGCGCCCTGGGCCGCGCCGCCGGCCACGGTCGAGGACGAGGTCACGTACGGATAGGTGCCGTGGTCGATGTCGAGCAGCGCGCCCTGCGCGCCCTCGAGCAACACGTTGCGGCCAGCCTCGATGATCTGATCGAGATAGCGGCCGGTGTCGGTGATGTAGGGCCGGAGCGCCTCGCCGGCGCGGGCCGCGTCGTCG
>DASRYP010000198.1:0-4113 GCA_035687165.1 Actinoplanes sp.
CCAGCACGGCGGGCAGCGACGGCTCGTCGAGCTGCAGCAGCACCTCAGCCCGGGGCAGTCGCTTGCGAACGTCGTCCACGTGCCGCCGAAGTCCCTCGGCCAGCGAGTCGGTCAGATCGCGCACGGCACCGGCGTCGCGCAGCATCCGCCCGCCGATCTGCCGGTCGATCCCCGCCGCCAGCGTCCACGGGCCGGCCGACTGGACTTTCAACGGCCCGACATAGGCAGCGCCCTGCTCGGTGAGCTGGTCGAGATCGCGTTCGAGCAAGTCGGCCGTGCGGCGCATGTCTTTGCCTGGCCGCGGCGCGATCTGCCAGCGTCCGGCGTAGAGCTGCACGGGTATCTCGACGAGGAACCCGGCACTGCGCCCGATGATGTCGGCCCCCGGGCCGCGCGCCGGCAGCTCGGCCAGGTGCGGCAGGTCGGGCAGCTCACCGAAGACGACACGCTGCGCCTCGGCGATGTCGGTGCCCGGCAGTGACCCGAGCCCGGTGGCCGAGCCCGGCTTCCACGGGAAGTCAGGCACGTGCGGCCACCAGATCGTCGGAGGCCACGCCGGCCGTCATGGTGGCTGAACCGAGCACGGTGTCACCCGCGGAGTCGCGCTGATAGACCACAATCGCCTGACCGGCCGCGACGCCCCGGGCGGGCTTGAGCAGCCGCGCGGTCAGCGTGCCGCCCTCGATGGTCACCACCGCGGGAACGACCTCGCCGTGCGCCCGCAACTGGACGTGGCACTCGACCGGCAGGTCAGCCCCATGCCAGATGACGCGGGTGGCGGTCACCGTGTCGACCTCGAGGTCTTCCCGAGGACCGACGGTCACCGTGTTGGTCACCGGAGTGATCGACAGCACGTAGCGCGGGCGCCCGTCGGCCGCGGGAACCCGCAGATCGAGGCCCTTGCGCTGGCCGACCGTATAGGCATAAGCACCATCGTGGGTCCCGAGGCGCTCGCCGGTGCGCCCGTCGACGATGTCGCCCGGCGCGGAACCCAGCTGCCGCTGCAGGAAACCCTTGGTGTCGCCGTCGGAGATGAAGCAGATGTCGTGCGAATCGGGCTTGTCGGCCACGGCCAGCCCGCGAAGGGCAGCCTCCTCGCGCACCTGCGCCTTGGTGGAGTCGCCCAGCGGGAAGACCGCCCGGTCGAGCTGCGCACGGGTGAGCACGGCCAACACATACGACTGGTCTTTGCCCTGGTCGACGCTGCGGCGCAACAGGCCGTCGGCGCCGAGACGCGCGTGGTGACCGGTGACCACAGCGTCGAAGCCAAGCGCGACCGCACGGTCGAGCACGGCCTCGAACTTGATCTTCTCGTTGCACCGCAGGCACGGGTTGGGCGTGCGGCCGGCGGCATATTCTGCGACGAAGTCGTCGACCACGTCGGCGTGGAACTGCTCAGCCATGTCCCAAACGTAAAAGGGGATGCCGATCACGTCGGCGGCGCGGCGGGCGTCCCGGGAGTCTTCCAGCGTGCAGCAGCCGCGCGCACCCGTGCGGAAGGTTTGAGGGTTACGCGCCAGCGCCAGATGCACCCCGGTGACGTCGTGGCCGGCGTCGTGGGCACGCGCGGCGGCGACGGCGGAATCAACCCCGCCTGACATAGCCGCAAGAACTCGCATGGGCACAAGACTATCCGGGCGAGTGCCCGGGCCGGATGCGCTGTCGGCATCCTGTGGATAACTCCGAGGGCGGCGGCCACCTGTGGACAACAATGACCGGACGGCTCCCGCTGCCCCATAGGGTGGTGGCCCCCAGGGCGGGTGGGCTGGCTGGCGGGCGGGCGGCGAGTGAGCGGCAGGAGGACCGGCAGGTCAGCGGGGTGTTTTCCAGGCGGTGGCCCGGCGGGCGCGCTCGACGGCGGCCGGCAGAGCGGCGATCAGCGCGTCGACGTCGGCCCGGGTGCTGGTGTGTCCCAGGCTGAACCGCAGCGACGACCGCGCCCGGTCGTCATCGGCACCCATCGCGACCAGCACATGGCTGGGCTGCGCCACCCCGGCCGAGCACGCCGACCCGGTCGAGCAGCAGATCCCCTGCGCGTCCAGGAGCAGCAGCAACGCGTCCCCCTCGCAGCCGGGGAAGCTGAAGTGGGCGTTTCCGGCCAGCCGATGCACCGGGTCACCATTGAGGATCGCGTCGGGCACGACCTGGCGGACCCGCGCGACGAGCTCGTCGCGCAGCGCGCCGACCCGTTCCGCGTACGCCGCCTGGCCTTTGACCGAGATCTCGACAGCCGTGGCGAAGGCCGCCACCCCGGCCGTGTCGAGCGTGCCGGACCGGACGTCGCGTTCTTGGCCGCCGCCGTGCAGCAGCGGGGTGCAGGCGATGTCGCGGCCGAGCAGCAGGGCGCCCACCCCGACCGGCCCACCGACCTTGTGCCCGGTGACTGTCATGGCGGCGGTGCCACTGGCCGCGAAGTCGACCGGCACCTGGCCGGCCGCCTGCACGGCGTCGGTGTGGAACGGGATGCCCAGGTCGGCGGCGAGACGCGCCAGCTCGGCCACCGGCTGCACCGTGCCCACCTCGTTGTTCGCCCACTGCACGCTGACGACGGCGATCTCCTCCGCGTACGTCTCCAGGAGCTCGGCCAGCGCGGCCGGTTCGATCCGGCCGTTCGCGTCGACCGGCAGCCAGCTCACCTGGGCGCCCTCGTGCGTGCCGAGCCACTCGACGCTGTCCAGCACCGCGTGGTGCTCGACCGCGGAGGTCACCACGCGGCTGCGGTGGAGCGAACCGGCCCGCCGCGCCCAGAAGATGCCCTTGACGGCGAGGTTGTCGGCCTCGGTGCCTCCGCTGGTGAAGATCACCTCGGACGGGCGAGCGCCCAGGACGGCCGCGATCTGCTCGCGGGACTCCTCGACCACGCGACGGGCCCGCCGCCCGGCCGCGTGCAGGGAAGACGGGTTACCGACTTCGCGGGCCGCCGCAACGTATGCCGCCAGCGCCTCGTCGAGCATCGGCGTGGTCGCAGCGTGATCCAAGTAGGTCATCAGGGTCCAAGCTTATGCCTCGCCCCGCAGCACGAAACGGCCCGGCGCTGAGCACCGGGCCGTCACGTGATCGGGATTACTTGCGCTTACGGATCTCGTCGGCCGCCTGGGGCACGACCTTGAACAGGTCACCCACCACGCCGTAGTCGGCGAGCTCGAAGATCGGCGCCTCGGCGTCCTTGTTGACCGCCACGATCGTCTTCGAGGTCTGCATGCCGGCTCGGTGCTGGATGGCGCCCGAGATGCCGAGGGCCACGTACAGCTGCGGGGAGACGGTCTTGCCGGTCTGGCCCACCTGGAATTGGTGCGGGTAGTAGCCCGAGTCGACCGCCGCACGGGACGCGCCGACCGCGCCGCCGAGCAGGTCGGCGAGCTCCTCGACCAGCTTGAAGTTGTCGGCGTTGCCGACGCCGCGGCCGCCGGAGACCACGATCGAAGCCTCGGTGAGCTCGGGGCGCGAGCCCTTCTGCTCGGTCACCCGCTCGACAACCTTGGTCAGCTTGTCGCTCTCGGTGACGTTGACCGTGAGCTGCTCGACCGCCGGCGTCGCCGGGGCGGGCGACGGGGTGGTGGAGTTCGGGCGGATCGTCACGATCGGCAGTCCGCGCGTGACCTTCGACTTGACGATGCCGGAGCCGGCGAAGACGACCTGGGTAGCGGTACCGTCAGCGGCGACGTCGACCGCGTCGGTGAGCAGCCCGTTGTCGAGTTTGACGGCGAGCCGGCCGGCGATCTCCTTACCCTCCTGGGTGGAGCCGAGCAGCACCGCCGCGGGCTGGACGGACTTGACCAGGTCGGCCACCACGGTGGCCTTCGGGGCCACGAGGTAGCCCTCGACGTCGTCGCCCGTGGCCACGTAGACCTTCTCCGCGCCGTACTCGCCGAGCTTGTCGGTGAACGCGGACGCGTCGCCGAAGACCACCGCGCTGGGCGAGCCCAACGTGCGGGCGATCGTGAGCATCTCGAGCGTGACCTTCTTGACGCCGGCAGCCTCGGAGGCTTCGACGACGACCAGAACCTCTGCCATGAAGAACCCTCCGCTCAGACGAACTTCTCGGTGGCGAGGTACGCGACGAGCTGGGTGCCGCCGTCGCCCTCGTCGCTGACCTTGGTGCCGGCGCTGCGC
>DASRYP010000199.1:0-6494 GCA_035687165.1 Actinoplanes sp.
GAGTTCGTCTCAGGACCGGGCCAGACGCCTACCGTACCCAGCCGGACGGACCGGCGCAGGGCGGAAAGAAGCTCGGCGGAGGTCCAGGCGGGGTCGGCGGGCACCAGCAGCAGATCGCCGAGCGGTCCGTCCGGTTCATCAGCCGGCTGGCTGGGGCTGTAGGCCGGTGTCGTCTGGGCTTCCCGGAGAGCGAGTTCCGCGAGATCGTCATCGTCGATCCCCTGCGGGGGGAGGCCGCCGGCCAGCCGGTACCGCAGAACCGCGGGTAGATCCAGGCGCAGCAGGCTGCCCTGGGCCTGCTGGACGGCCAGTGTGAGATCGCCGACCGGACCGAAGAGGCGCGTGGAGCCGGGCATCGAGACCAGCCAGCGCGACGCAGGCTGTGCTCCCGACAGGAACGACGAGGGGGCCGAGACGACCAGCCCGGCCGGCATTTGTCCCGGCCTCTCGTCCGTGTGCGGCTCAGGCAGGTCGATACGCCGGAGCGCGAGCCGCGTGACGTGGCTGTCGAGGACTTCGCGCAGGTCGACGGCGAACCTGGTGCTCCGTTTGAGGTTGGCGCCGTGGAGGTAGAACACGACGGTGTCCGCGCCGTCGGCGATTTGCTCGAGCTCGGCGACGGCGTTGACCGGGTGGTCCGTCGCACGGCTGGATACGAGTTCGAGGCCCCGCCCGGGAGGCAGCGCCGCCGCGATCACGACTGCCCCCTCGGGCACGGTGATCGAGGAGGCGGCCGCCATGAAGGCTCGTGCCCCGGTCGGTGGCGGGAAGATCCAGACGCCGTTTTCCAGTCGGCGTCGCGGTTTGGGAGTGGCCAGGGGGTCGCTCAGGCCGCCCCGCGGAGGACCGGGGAAGGTCTGCTCGGCCTCGGCGGGGGTGTCGAAGCTGGGCCGAGTCTCCGGGCCCAGTGCGCCCTCCTGGACGGTTGTGATGCGGTCTAGGTGGCGGTCGAGGATCCGGGGGTTGTGGTCGATCTGGACGGTGGCCATGAGGGAGTCGTCGGTGACGCCTTGGCCTTGGAGGACACGTTGGCGGTCGGGGTATTCGTCGGTGAGGCCGAGGTAATGGCCGACCTCGTGGGCGAGGGTGAGGTCGCCGCTCCGGGTGGACCAGAGGTGCTGGTCTGCGGGGGTATCAGTGGTGACGAGTGTGATGGTGGTGTGGGCGGTGCTGGGGTCGTCGGTGAATTCGACCGTGACGTGGAATTGGTCGTCGCCGATGCGGAAGGCCTGGTTGAACGCGGTGTCGACAGCGGCGCGGGCACGCTGCTGGGTTTCCTCGGCCGCTGTGACGGCGTCGAGGTCTTGCGGGTCGAGGTGGATGCGGACGGTGAAGTCCTGCACGGTACGGCCGTCGGCGGTGGTGAGCAGCCGATGGTCGTAGGCGACTGAGCCGTCGACGTGTCCGAGGTTGAGTCGTGGCCGGTTCGTCTCGGGTGCCGGTAGTCCGGCCCGGCGGTAGGAGTCGGCGACGACGTCGGGGATGCCGGAGGTGATCGGTGCCAGCTCGACCACATCGAAGGAAACGGTATTGGCCGTGCGGGGAAGGACCGTCTCGCGGAGTGCGGCGATCTCCGCGGCGAGGACCGGTTCGGCGACCCGTTCGGGACGACGGCCGGTGCTCCGAGGATCGTTCTGGGCAGGTGGCTCCGGCCTGGTGGG
This sequence comes from Actinoplanes sp., assembly GCA_035687165.1. Lineage (GTDB taxonomy): Bacteria > Actinomycetota > Actinomycetes > Mycobacteriales > Micromonosporaceae > Actinoplanes. Next base: position 1,662 of record DASRYP010000199.1, read on the forward strand.
CGCCCGCAACGAGCGGACCGGCGTTGCCCCGTCGTCGCCGGGCAAGCGCAGCTCCGCGTCGGGGGCAGCAGCCAACCCGAGGCTGTCGACGATGAAAACCGTGCCGCCCTCCACGGCGACGGGCCGAACGTACCGCGCGGGAACCTCGATCAGAACAGCGAACGGCTGATCTGCCCGTACCACAAACATCTCAGGACCGTGGACCAGACTTCGGGCCGCCTCGATGACAGCGGCACGCCCAGCCGGCTCGCCGGGCTGCGTCGAAACCGGCAGTGGCAGGGAGACCGACGCGGTCGCGGGCCGCGGCGCCAAGTCGAAGAGCCGACGCGCCACCTCCGTCTGACCCGGATCCAGCGGCATTCCGCTCCCGGCAGCCAGCTCGGCGGGCGCGGAGTGCGCCGTCCCGGCGAAGGTGCCCGGTCGCGGACCGCCGGTGACCATCAGAAGTCTGTCCTGGTGCTCGAGAGTGATCAGCCGCTGTTTCAGTTGGTCGCCCGAGTAGACGACGCCGTCAAGCGTCCCTTCGTACCAGACTTCGGTGATCGTGGTCCCGGGGTTGTCAGTGTCCTCGGCCAGCGCCACCACGACGGCGCGCTGTGCGAGTTCACGCAGGAACGGCGTTTGGTGCCAGGGCATGACCGTGTAGTCGTCGCCACGCCAGTCATAGGTGAGAAGGCTGTTCAGCAGGACAACCGGCGGCCGGCCGTCGGCTGAGCGGGCCGAGAGCTCGTCGGCCAGGTCGCCGACCGTGAACCATCGATCCCGGTCCTTCTCGAAGCTGATGACGCTCCATGCGGGGTGCCCGTGGACCTCCTCCTCATTGGAGATCGCCTGGTTCACGCTCAGGATTCGGTGGACGGCATCCGTCGGGATCTCGAGTCGCCGGGCTTTCGCCACCGGGACATCGAGCGAGGTCGCGCGGAGGCCGTCGGTGTAGTTCTCGGTCCACAGGTCGTTGTCGTGCGAGGCGCTGAGGACAAGGAGGGTCGTCGCCGGGCCATCGATCGATGCGGGCAGCGAGACCACCGCCCCGGCGGGCACACCCTCGGCCGCGGCACCCAGCCAGTCGACATCGATGGTCACCGCGACGGCGGGCTCACCGGGGGCGGGCAGCCGCCGCACCACACCGGTCCGCAGCCAGCGGCGGACATCGAGCAACTGCTCGGCTTCGCTTGCCCCGGCGCGCACCGGCACCCGCAGGACGCGGGGCACCGGCTCGCCGCGCCACTGGGGCTCGGTGAGGAATCGGTCCAGGAGCGCGGTGTCGAAGCCGTAGGGGTCGTTTTCCCCGTTCGCCCAGCGGCGCAGCTCTCGTTCCAAGTCCACCGGTGCGAGACCGTGCCGACGCGCGGTGTCCACCGCGGTGGGGAGGTCGTCAGTGGCCGCGGCGAATTTGCCCTGTTCGGGCAGCATCGCGCGCCACTTCGGGGCGCTGCCGGGCGACGATGAGCCGATCACCAGACCGGCCGGCGCGTGACGGCCCGCTCGCAGTCGGCCGACGATCTCGGTCTGCACCGCGCGGCCGTACTCGAGGTTACGTTCTTCGTCGGTGCCTAGGGCGAGGACAGCCACGGCCCCGGGGTAGTTGTCGTCGCTGAGCCGCGTAACCAGATCGCCCGTGGTCAGCCGCCCGGTGCCGTCCGGCGAGAACTCCAGGACCTGTTCGTGCAGAGCCCCGGTGACTGCCACCGCATTGCCGGGAACCAGCTCGACGTGGACCGCGTTCGGTGACACGGGTGGCGTCGTCAGCACTGGCGCCAGCTCGCCGGCCAGGATCTGCCGGAACCGTTGCGGGCCGAAGAACTCCCCCAGGGGCACCGCAGTCACGTCGCCTGCCGAGTCGCGCCCGGCCAGCTCCCAGCCGCGGTCGGAGTGCCACCCGGAAGCGCCGTCGGCCACCGCGGTCTCGACGACGGCTCGTCCCCCCGGCACCGGCCGGATCAGGGTGTGCCCGAACCGCCGAACCTGGTCGTCCAGTGTCTCGTGTTGCGAACCGTCGTCCACCACGATCACCGTCGCCGGTAGGGACAGCTCTCGGCTCGACTCGGCGTCGAGCGGATCCGCCGGCTTGCTCCAGCCCTCCAACAGGCTGTCGAGCTCCGCGGCCTGGGTGTCCCCGTCGAGCTCGTCCCAGTTGGGGTGGTGCGGCGTGATATGCAGGACAACCGTTTGCTCGGGGAAACCCGCCGCGACGGCGTCGAAGTCCGTCCACGCCTGCGTGGCGGCCCGGCCGCTCAGCGTCGTGTTCGTGTGAATGAATTGGCCGGCGGTCCGGGACAGGCCGGTCAACGGCGGCAACCAGCGAGTTCTGCCCCAGAGCGCGGTGATTCGTTCGCGCTGTGCCACTGCCTCCGGTGGAAGCAGATCCAGCAGGCTCGCCAGCGCCGCGTTGTCCCGCTCAGTGCCGTTCTGGTCGCCTTCGCCGGTCAGGAAGGCTTCGCCCATCGGGTGCGGTTGTGCCGGGACCGGGCGTTGCGGATCGATGGTCGCATCGGCCAGTGCCCGGCCGAGATCAGCGATGACTCGCACGACACCGAGGTCCAGTGACCCGTCGAAGGACCGGAACTCGATGTGGTCGGTCGCCGCCGCCTTGCCGTCCCGGTGGTCGTTGGCGAGTTGGGTGAAGGACACGATCGACTCGTGTTCCAGGGGGAAACCGAAGTCGGGCCATGCGGCCTCGTCAGGCAGGTAGTCCTCGCGCTGATCCTTCAGCGGCTCGCTGTACCGGATCCCACGGCTGTAGCGCGCGCCCGGAGTGGCGGAGAGCCGGAACAGGGCGTCCTCCCGGCTGCGGACCTCGTCAACCAGGCGATGGACCAGGTCCACCCGGCGCGCGAAGTCGCCGACGCCCAGGTGCACCTGGCCGCCGGTGTTCGGGCTGCTGTGCCCGCCGTGCCGCTCGACGACGGCGAGTACGAGAGCGACGTCCCACCAGATCCCCGGCCAGCCGTCGGGCGGCGACTCGGGGTCGGCGTACGGCAGGATCGGGGACACGATCTCACCGCCGGTGACCGACCGGTCGAGCTCCACCGACCAGCCCGACCGCGCCGAGGAGTAACTGCCGGCCAGATGGGCGGCCTTGATTCCACCGACCTCGGTCTGCCGGGTCAGCCCGAAGCTCCGCAGGTCCGCCAGGATGCGGCGCCTCCGTTCGGTGGCTTCGGACGCTGAGAGATGGGCCGGGAGGTCGAACTCAGCCTCGATGCCGAGGGTCCGCGCGGTCTCGCCGATCTCGGGCCACACCGATCCCGGGCCGAGTACTGATTTCTCCGCCTGATGGGCAACCAGTTCGCCCGCGGTGACCTGGACGTTCGGGTCGGTCACGTCGCGGGCCAGCCGACCGGCCGGGGTGGTTCGGTAGACCCCGTGCCCAGCCTGCTCGAACTCGCCGAGCGCGACCCATCGGCCCGGCTGGTCGGCCGGATCGCGGACGACCAGGTCGGCGCCTTCGACGATGACGCGATGTCCCGGGGCGGGAACGAACAGTTGCCGCCCCTCCTGCACCGCACGTTGCCGCAGCCGGTCCATCAGACGTTCCCCAGCGTCGCCGGTGGGAATGCTGGTGACGACCCGGACCGGCCGAGCGCCGTCGCTCGGGGCCGTGTCGAGGTCCACCTGCCCGGGCGCGAGGAAGACAGTGTCGAGATCCGTGCGCCACCCCGAGACCCGTCGCGTCGGCGCCGCGTCCTCGGCGTCGGACCACGCGTCGACCAGGCCGGTCACCACGGGTGCGGCGTCCGGCTTCTTCGCTCTCGGCGCGTGGGAGGGCGTCTGCACGTTCTCGGCGTACGGGAGGGCCTCGAGCGCCTTGTCGGTCTCCTGGGCGAGATCCATCAGGCTCTTGAACTCGTCCGCGTCGACGCTTTCCTTGAGCTTCTTCCGGCTGCCGAGGATCTCCGTCTGCCGTTTCGCGGTGGGCGGGTCGACGCTGCGGAAGGCGAGGTCGGCCAGGGCCGCGGCCCAGTCGTTCTTGTAGACGCCCGGGTGCTGCTGCAGAAGGTAACGGTCGACCTGCTCCCGCCACACCTTCTTGTCGGCGTGACTCTGCGGAATGGCGTCCCGCTCGGCCGGGTCGTAGTTCTGGAGCAGACGGTCGCTCTCGGTGGTGACGGCCAACGTCTTGTCGAAGACGACGGCACCGCGAGCGTCGTCGTTTCGGCCACGGCTGGAGATCACCGACTCGGCCAGGCCGCGGCCCTCCATCGACGTGTACTTGAGGGCCGAGCTCGTGGGGTCGGTCCGGACGCCGAAGGTGACCTCGTTCTGGAGCCGGGTCATCGGGCTCGTGACGCGGACCAGGGTGTTGGGCTCGGGGAGGTAGACCGTGCGCGGGACGACCCGGGACATGGCTTCGCGTACGGCCAGGTCGCGCTGGTTGGCAGTGTCCGCCGTGGCGTCGGTGCCGGCACCGAACCGGTAACCGCCGCTGAGCAGCTCGATGGTCTCGTCGTCCTGGAGGATCGCGTCGGTGCGGTTGAAGAGCCCGCTCATCGACTGCACGTCGGCGTCGCCAGTGTGGATGAAGGCGGGGGCCTCGTCGCTCTGCCCGACGAGGTCGCTCAGCGCCTGTTCGGCGTCGGGGTGCCGGACGATCGTCTCGCGGATGGCCGCGTACGGGATGGTCCGTTGGTCCGGGCCCTGGCCGTCCTTGATGGCCGAGTTGTGCCAGGTGAAGCCGACGGCGCTGACCGGGAACGGGAGCGGGCGGTCGCGGATGCGCCCGACGGCGTCGCGGATCTGCTGGTCGGTCACCTTGCGGTCGAAGCCGTTGACCCCGATGACCAGCGCGAAACGTCCGTCGGCGGTGCCGTCCGCGAACGCCTCGGCGTAGCG
>DASRYP010000200.1:0-3355 GCA_035687165.1 Actinoplanes sp.
GGCCGGCCCGATGTTGCCCAGCCCGAGCACCGCCGAGCCGTCGCTCACCACGGCGACGGTGTTGCGCTTGATGGTCAGCCGGCGCGCGTCCGCCGGATTCTCCGCGATCGCCATGCAGACCCGGGCCACCCCCGGGGTGTACGCCCGGGACAGCTCGTCCCGGTTGCGCAGGGCGACCTTGGAATGCACCTCGATCTTGCCGCCGAGGTGCAGCAGGAACGTGCGGTCGGACACCTTGCGGACGTCGACGCCGTCCTGCTCCTCGAGCTGTTTGACGACCTGGTCGGCGTGGGACGAGTCGGCGGTGTCGCAGGTGAGGTCGACCAGCACGCGGGTCGGGTCGGAGTCCACCACGTCGAGGGCCGTCACGATCGCGCCGGCCTCGCCGACACAGGTGGTGAGGCGGCCGATGGACGAGGCGTCCGCGGTCACGGCTATCCGGATCGTGATCGAGAATCCTGCGCTCGGCAGGCGGGTCGTCACCACGGTGTTCCCTCCGACATTGGATGGGTGCGTCCCCGTAATCTTGCCCCCGCGGAATATCGGCCTCCATCCGGGTCGTTGTGCCAGATCTCCCGCCAATCTCCGAGAATGCCTGGCCGCGTTATGTGGATGCGCCCGAGCAGGGAAACGTGCCACGATCGAGGCCTAGGAGGTCACCTTTTGCGAAACACTCACCAGGCACCCGTACTTGAACTTGACGAGCCGGAAGTGACATCGGGCGAACTTGAGCTCGAGGAGCGGCGCTCGCTGCGCCGGGTCGCCGGTCTTTCCACCGAGCTCACCGACATCACCGAGGTCGAGTACCGTCAGCTGAGGCTCGAGCGGGTCGTCCTGGTCGGCGTCTGGACAGAGGGCAGCGTCGCCGACGCGGAGAACTCTCTGGCCGAGCTGGCCGCACTCGCCGAGACCGCCGGCTCCCAGGTGCTCGAGGGACTCATCCAGCGCCGCTCGCGTCCCGACACCGCCACGTTCATCGGGCGAGGCAAGGTCGAGGAGCTGCGGGACGCGGTCGTCGCCACCGGCGCCGACACGGTCATCTGCGACGGCGAGCTCTCCCCGTCCCAGCTGCGTAATCTCGAGCAGCAGACCAAGGTCAAGGTCGTCGACCGGACGGCGCTGATCCTCGACATCTTCGCCCAGCACGCGAAGAGCAAAGAGGGCAAGGCACAGGTCGAGCTGGCCCAGCTGCAATATCTCCTGCCGCGCTTGCGTGGCTGGGGTGACTCGCTGTCCCGCCAGGGCGGTGGAGCGGGTGGCGGCGCCGGTGGCGGCGTCGGCACGCGTGGTCCCGGTGAAACCAAGATCGAGACTGACCGTCGACGCATCAACCAGCGCATCGCGAAACTGCGCCGCGAGATCAAGGGCATGCGGACCGTACGGCAGACCAAGCGTTCCCGGCGGGCGAGCAGCGGCACGCCGGCCGTGGCCATCGCCGGTTACACCAACGCCGGCAAGTCCAGTCTGCTCAACTGTCTGACGCAGGCGGGCGTGCTGGTCGAGGACGCGCTCTTCGCCACCCTCGACCCGACCACCCGCCGCACGGCCGCCGAGGACGGGCGCGTCTACACGCTCTCCGACACGGTCGGCTTCGTTCGCCACCTACCGCACCAGATCGTGGAGGCGTTCCGCTCCACGCTCGAGGAGGTGTCGTTCGCCGATCTCGTCGTGCACGTCGTTGACGGCGCGCACCCCGACCCCGAGGGTCAGGTCAGCGCCGTGCGTGAGGTGCTGGCCGAGGTCAGCGCCGACCGCATCCCCGAGCTGCTGGTCATCAACAAGACCGACGCGGCCGACGAGGAGACGATCCTGCGGCTGAAGCGCACGTGGCCCGACGCCGTCTTCGTGTCGGCCCGGTCCGGGCAGGGCATCGCGGAGCTGCACCAGGCGATCGCCGAGCGGCTGCCGAAGCCGGCGGTCGATCTGCGAGTTCTGCTGCCCTATGACCGAGGTGATCTCGTCGCCCGAATTCATCGATCCGGTCAGGTGTTGCAAACCCGCCATGTGGACGAGGGAACCGAGCTCCGGGTCCTGGTCGACGACCAGCTCGCCACCGAGCTGGAGTCGTTCCGCAACTGAGCGTACGACTACGCCAGATCTCGTAACTTGGCTTGACTGACGCGTAACACCGGCACGGGACGCCGCATGCGACACTGATCGGATGCGGCGTTTCGTGTTCCCGGCGATCGTGGCCTCCGGGCTGGTGATGATCGGCCCGTCCACTGCTTTTGCCGAGGATCCGGCACCGACGGTCAGTGCTCCCGCCGTGGCGGGCAAGAAGATGTGCAAGATCGGCAGCGACAAGATCGACGAGGCGTCCGGCCTGGTCGCCACCAAGTCGGGCTACGTCGTCGTCAACGACAGCACCGACATCGCCAGCCACAAGCGGATCTTCTTCCTCAACACCAAGTGTGCGGTCACGAAGTCGGTTGCCTACTCGGGCAAGGGTCCGTTCGACCCCGAGGATATCGTCCTCTCGGCCGACGGCGCGAAGCTATGGATCGCTGACATCGGCGACAACAGGTTCGACCAGGAGGACCGCCGCGAGGCGATCGGTCTCTGGTCGATGCCGGCCAACGGTTCGGCCGCCCCGGTGCTCCACCGGCTCAGCTACCCCCAGGGCGACCCGCACGACGCCGAGGCGCTGCTGCTGAACGGTGACGGCACCCCGCTGATCGTCACCCGCGAGATCGGCCGGCCGACCTACGTCTACCAGCCGACCGCCCCGCTGAAGGCGAACAACGAGGTCGGCGTGCCGATGAAGCGCGTCGCCGAGCTCGACCTCTCGCCGACAGTGACCGACGGCAACCCGTTCGCCCGGATCGGCAAGCAGACGGTCAGCGGCGGCGCGATCGCGCCCGGCGGCGGCAAGGTCGCCTTGCGCACCTACACCGACGCGCTCGAGTGGGACGTCTCCAACGGTGACGTGCTGGGCGCGCTCAAGAACAAGCCACGGACGACCGGCCTGCCGAACGAGCTCGCCGGTGAGGCGATCACCTACAGCCCCGACGGCAAATACTTCTACACGGTCTCCGACATGAACGGCGAGAAGGAACCGGACAACTACGTCCTTCGCTACACGCCGGCGACCACGGTTGCCGTCGCCAGCAAGAACGGCGAAGAGGCCGCGGGCGACAAGTGGTACGCGAACATCGAGCTGAGCGACATCACGTACGCGGTTGGCGCGATCGGCCTGATCGGGCTGATCCTGGTCGGCGCGGGCGTCCTGGGGATCGTGCGGCACCGCAAGCGGGTGGCCGCCTCGCCGGTCGCATCGGACGACGATGACTTCAAGAACCCGCTCGCGGGGGAGCCCGAGACCGAGATGATCAGCATCGGCGGGGTGTCGCAGCGG
>DASRYP010000201.1:0-9833 GCA_035687165.1 Actinoplanes sp.
ACCGGCCCGGCGAGCGGCTCGAACACGACCGAGGAGGGCGACGGAACCGACGCCGGCACCACGACCCCCCAGGTCACCGGCCTGGGGCAGCCTGACGCCCCCAAGGTGCTTCCGTGACCTCGTCCCCCCGCACCCCCGCGCACAAGGCCCCGGCCCCCAACACGCCACCGCCCATGCCGACCCGCCCCCAGCGCACCCGTGGCCGCGGACCGGTACGCCGTCGTCTCCTCCCCCGCCCCCGCGTCATGCTCGGCACCCTCCTGGTGGCGGTGTTCGTGGGCGTCCTGATCGTGCAGGCCTACATCAACGCCGAGTTCACCGGCGACCACGTCGACACCGAGGTGGGCGACCAGGCCGCCGTCCCCGAGGAGATCCTCAACGGCGGGCCGGTCATCAACACCACCGGCGGCCAGGAGAGCAGCAGCCGCCTGCCGCCGAAGACCATCGCGCTCACTTTCGACGACGGCCCCGATCCGACCTGGACGCCCCGAGTGCTCCAGGTCCTCCAGGAACAGGGCGCCCACGGCACGTTCTTCGTGGTCGGCGCCGAGGTGTCGCGGCATCCCGCGCTGGCCAAACGGATCACCGACGCCAGCAACGAGCTCGGCCTGCACACGTTCACCCACCCGAACATGCAGCGCCTCGCCCCCTGGCGGCGCACCCTCGAGCTGTCCCAGACCCAGGTGGCGATCGCCCGGGCCACCGGCGTGCACACCAATCTCGCCCGGTTCCCGTACTCGTCGAAGGCGGCCGCGATCGACGAGGTGAACTGGAAGATCGTCAAGGACGCGGGCCGGCAGGGTTACCTGGTCGTCGTCAACGACACGGACAGCCAGGACTGGCAACGCCCCGGCGTCGCTCAGATCGTCGGGAACGCCACCCCGACCGGCGACAACTCCGCCGTCATCCTCTTCCACGACGCGGGCGGCGACCGGCACCAGACCGTCGAGGCCCTCCGGCAGTTCATCCCCGCGATGAAAGCCCGCGGCTACCAGTTCACCACGGTCACCGAGGGCCTCAACCGCACGATCGAGCAGAGCAACAAGGCCGTGGCGAGCCACGCTACCGCCGTACCGACGCTGCCTGAGAACCCCGACGCCGCGCACAGCGACATCTGGCGGGGTGCCGCGGTGATCTGGACGGTCCGGGTCGCGGACGGCCTGGTCTGGGTCATCGCCGGGCTCTTCCTGGTCGTCGGGGTGCTGACCATCGGGCGTACGGCGTTGTTGTTGCTGCTCGCCGGGCGGCATGCCCGGCAGCGCCGGCGGCCCGACTGGAGCTGGGGTCCTCCGGTGGTCGCGCCGGTGTCGGTCATCGTGCCCGCCTACAACGAGAAGGAGGGCATCGAGGCCGCCGTCCGCTCGCTGGCCGGCGGCGACCACCCCGAGATCGAGGTAGTGGTCGTCGACGACGGTTCCACCGACGGCACGGCCTCACTCGTGGAGCAGCTGAGACTTCCCGGCGTACGGGTGGTGCGCGTCCCCAACGGCGGCAAGGCGAACGCGCTGAACACCGGCGTCGCCCTGGCCAAGCACGATCTCATCGTCACCGTGGACGGTGACACGATCTTCGAGCCGGACTCGATCCGCCACCTCGTGCAGCCCTTCGGCGATCCGTCGGTCGGCGCGATCGCGGGCAACGTCAAGGTCGGCAATCGGGAGCGGATGGTCGCCGCCTGGCAGCACATCGAGTACGTCATCGGGTTCAACCTCGACCGCCGCCTCTACGAGGTGCTCGGCATCATGCCGACCGTGCCCGGCGCGATCGGCGCCTTCCGCCGGGACGCGCTGGCCCAGGTCGGTGGGATCAGCGACGAGACGCTCGCCGAGGACACCGACGTCACGATCGCCCTGCTCCGACAAGGCTGGAAGGTCGTGTACGCCGAGAAAGCCCGAGCCTGGACCGAGGCGCCGGCCACTTTGGAGCAGCTCTACCGGCAGCGCTACCGCTGGAGTTACGGCACCATGCAGGCGATGTGGAAACACCGCCGGGCCCTGTCCGACAAGGGTCCGTCGGGCCGGTTCGGGCGCGTCGGCCTGCCGTTCTTGGCGCTGTTCGGGGTCGCCCTGCCGATGCTCGCACCGGTCGTCGACATCATGCTCGTCTACGGCCTGGTCTTCTGGGAGCTCAAGGAGACCCTGATCGCCTGGTTCGGCATGCTTGCCCTGCAACTCTTCACGGCGGCGGTGGCGTTCCGCTTCGACCGGGAATCGCTCAAGCCGCTGTGGCGGTTGCCGTTGCAACAGTTCGCGTACCGGCAATTGATGTATTTGGTTCTGATGCAGTCGGCGACCACCGCGCTGACCGGCGGGCGGCTGCGCTGGCACAAGCTGCACCGGGCCGGGTTGGGCGAGCGGGCCGGCGCGATGCCGTCGTCGCCCACTCCGGACGTTGCCCCGGTGGTGGACACTTGGCCTCCGACGCTCGATGCGGCCCGCCTGGCCACACACCCGGCGTCGGGCCGCGCGGCCGCCCGTCCCGCGGTGTCGTCCCAGGCCGTACGCGATGAGGCCGACGACCTCGACCCCGAGGATCTCCCGTCGGCCGGCTCGCCTCCCGGCGGCGGTACCGGTCCGGTCTATACCGGATGAAGACGTCGGCCCGCGCCCCGCTCGAACTGCAGCCGAGCGGGGCGCGGGCCGATGTGTGTCAGGTCGGCCGTCAGACGGCTATCAGATCGTCGGGCGTCCTCGCCGAGGTGAGGCCGGCGGGCGGGAACACCACGTGCAGCGAGGTGCCGTCGCCGGGCCGGTCCGAGAGCGCGACCGTCGCGTGGTGGGCGTCCAGGATCCGTTTGGCCACGGCGAGTCCCTGGTCGGGCCCGGACACCGTCGCCGGGTTGGCGATCGCGCCGTAGTACAGGTGCGCGAACAGCTCGGGCCGCATCCCGTCCGGCAGGTCCATGTCGTCGAGGTGGACGGCCGGGCCAGACTCGAGGTCGGTGCCGACCCGCACCCGCCCGCCCGCCGGCGTGTACTTGACCGCCGCGAAGAGCAGATGGGTCAGCACCTGCTCGAGCCGTACCGGGTCGGCGATGATCGGCAGCGCGGGCCCGCCGGTCTGGTTGAGGATCCAGATCTGCTTGGTGGCCGCGATCGGCCGCACCGCCTCGACCGCCCGAGTGGTGATCCGGGTGAGGTCGATCTGCTTCATGTGCAGGGTGTCGGCCCCGAGCCCGACCTCGGCCATCGTGGTGAGGTGGTGCAGCAGTTCGAGGAAGCCGTGGATGTGCCCGGAGGTGGCCCGCCCGACCAGCTCGGCCAACTCGGCGTCGTGCCGCCCGGTGGCACCCAGGTTCCCGAGGTACGACCCGATCAGGTGCAGCGGTGCCCGCAGGTCACCGCCGATCAGCCCGGCCAGGTCGTCCTTGCGCCGCTCCAGCTCCTGCAGCCGGGCCGTGGTGCTGGCCAGCACGACCGCGTGCCGGCGCAGCTCCATCTGCGAGGTGGCCTGGCGGGCCAGCGCGCGCAGCGCCTGCAGTTGCTCGACATCGAGCCGGCGCGGCTCGGCGTCGACCACGCAGAGCGTGCCCAGCGCGTACCCCTCGGTCGTGACCAGCGGCGCACCGGCATAGAACCGGACACCATCGGGGCAGTCGACCTGGGGGTTGTCGGCGAACCTGGGGTCCTTGGTCGCGTCGGGCACGACGAGCACGTCACGACCGAGGATCGCGTGCGCGCAGAAGGAGATCTCCCGGTCGGTCTCGATCAGGTCGGAGCCGAAGCGCGCCTTGAACCACTGCCGGTCGCTGTCGATGAGGGTGACCAGCGACATCGGTGTTCCGCAGACGTTCGAGGCGAGTGCGACGATGTCGTCGAAGTCCTGTTCCGGGGCGCTGTCCAGGATGTCGAGCGAGTACAGGGCGGCAAGCCGGTCGATCTCGTTGTCGGGAAGGGGCGCTTGCATGGTCACCTCCGAGGTCACCTCTAGAGGTACCACGCGAAAGTAGCAATCCTCACGTTTCGGTCACAGAGGTTTGCTGGTTGCGGGGTCTGCCGACTATGCGCGGGACGACCGAGGTCGATGCGATGCCGCCGCGGCACAGGCCCTGGGCCTCCTCGGCATGCCGCTTTTTGCTGCGCTCACCAGGCCTCCGCCCAGGATTTAATGGGATTGATTACGAACTTGCTAGAGTGGCGCACATCTCTTCCAGAAGCGCCAGCTTGTCTACGAGATCTGAATCGAGGCGCTGGTCGAGCAGCTTAAGCGTTCTAATTTGCTGCTTGAGCGAGCAAGCTCACAACAATAGGTTAGATATCGAACTCGCCAGCTTTTACACCCTCGATAAAAGCTGCCCAGTCGGTTGGAGCCACAAGAAGGACTCCACCATTCCTGTCCTTCGTGTCCCGGACAGCGACGATGTCGCCCAGGTTGGTGGCTACTTCGACGCAGTTGCCGCCGTCGCCGCCGGATCGGGTGCTCTTGCGCCAGTGGGCGCCGCTGTGTCATCCCAACGACCTCCGCGACCTGCGCGCGGCGCGGGGACTACACGACCAGCAACGCACTCCTGAGCCAGAGCCAACCGATTGATTCGGCTAATCGGCAAGGCCTCTTGAGGGCGAGGAATGTCGTCCCGACGACGTCCCTCGTTCTTGAACGCGCAACGCGTCCCTCCGGGTCGGACAACCTCCGACCGAGCCACCCGGATCCATTTCGGAGCGTGTCGCCACCGGATGCCCGGTGACGTAGTGATCCACGCGCTTCGTCTGATCGAGCCTGTCGCCGATCAGGGGGCCTACGCCATGTTCGCCGACGGCATCGCCGACGACCTACGCACCGCCCGAGAAGCCGCCCGCGCTCTCGCCGAGGCCCCGGAGACGCACCGATGAGCGCGGAACGGACCGGGGACATCGAAGCCGTCCGCAAGCTCGGCCTCACCACCGACATCGAAACGGTCGGCTCCATTCTCGGCATCGGCCGGAGCAAGTCATACGCACTTGCCAGGGCAGGCAATTTCCCGGCTCGGGTCGTCCGTGTCGGCCGCACTTACGTCGTTTCAGTCCCTGCGATCTTGGAGCTCCTGGGCATCGATGACCGAGCTGGCTGAGAGACGGACGCCTGGGCGGTGATTTCCGCCACGGTCAAACGACGGTCAAATGATCAACGGCCTAGCTTCCAATGGCGGATGCTAGGCCGTTTACCTGGGAAAACTTGTGGAGCTGTGGGGATTTGAACCCCAGACCCCCTCGATGCGAACGAGGTGCGCTACCAGACTGCGCCACAGCCCCTTACCAGCCCGCAGACTCTCGTCCGTGGAACCGCAGCAAGGTTAACAGGTCAGCGCCCGCGGCCGCGAACCGACCCCATTCACGCGGTGTGGTGCCGGCCGCCGGCCTCGTAGGCACGACCCCGCAGGCCGCCCGCTCGCCGGTAGTACACCGAGGGCGGCACGGTTGCGGGCAAAGAGCCTTCCAGGCCCATCGCCGTACGCCGGGCCGCCTCGCGCTTGGCCGCCAACTGCTTCTGCTTCTCGCGCCGGTCCGCCGCCCGCCGGGCCTGTTCGCGCCGGACCTTCGCCTGCTGGGCGGCCAGCCACGCTGCTTCCTGGGCCTCGATCCGACGGCGGCGGCGGTCGAGCAGAGCCCGGTTGCGTAGGTGCACCAGGTCGATCGCGAGCAGCATGCCCGTCACCGCGAAGCCGATCCAGAACCCAGGGCCGACCGCGGCCACGCCCACCAGCTCGATGATATTGAGCAGCATGAGGGCCGCGAAGACCCGCCGACGCCGTACGACCGCTGGGGTGTGCCGCCGGGGCGGTGGGCGCCGGGCCGGGCGGCGGCCGGGCGTGACCAGGCGTAGCCGGCGCTCCGGTTTTGGCTTGGTGGGGACCGTAACCGTGATGAGCCTGCCGGGGTTGATCGGTCGGCGTCCGGGCACAGTGCGGCGACGGCGACGGCGCTGAAGCACCCTCGCCGTCGACGACGCCCGCTCCGCGGCCAGGCGCTCGGTGGCGTCGTACCGGCGTACGAGCGCCGGCGCGAGGGCGAGCAGTCCGGCCGCGGCGAGGACGGCGAGGAGCACCGAGGTCGGCACCCTCACCCCTCCCGTCAGCTACGGGCGGTCCGCCCCTACACGTTCACCGGAGCGGACCGCAAGACCCAATCTCTCCGAGGCTACGGGCGCGAGCTGCGGAAACATGCTCGACGCGCCGGGCGTGTCGAGCGGCAAGGATCAGTGGCACACGGGGAGTCAGGCCCGCACGCGCCGCCAGCGGGCCAGCAGGCCCCCCTCGGTCAGGATCTCCTCGCTGGTCAGCGCGTATCCGAGGTGGTCGCGCCAACTCCCGTCGATGTGCATGTAGCGCTGGTGGTACGCCTCCTCGCGGAACCCCAGCTTCTCGACCACGCGACGGGACGGCCTGTTCTCGGGACGGATGTTGACCTCGATGCGGTGCAGCCCGCCGGGGCCGAACGCGTGATCGACGGCGAGCGCCAGCGCCGTCGGGATCACTCCCTGGCCGGCCACCCGATGGTCGACCCAGTAACCCGCGTACGCCGAGCTGAAGGCCCGCCGGACGATGTTGCCCAGGTTGAGGTGGCCGACGAGCCGGTTGTTCAGGCAGACCGCGAACGGCATGCTCTCGCCGCGCCGCGCGGCCCGTTTCATGTCCTGGTAGACGTAGCCGTAGGCGCGCGTGGAGTTCATCTCGGACCACGGGCCGGGCGGGGCCGACTCCCACGGGGCGAGCCATTTCTCGTTCGCGATGCGCACCTCGGACCAGGTGCGGCCGTCGCCACGCTTGTAGGGTCGCAACACCACCGGACCGTCCGCCAGCACGGCGGGCCACCCGGGTGTGGACCCCAGCATCAACGCCTCCGGTCGAGAAGGAGCACATCCACGGTCGAACCGGCGGCCGCCGTGGTGACCCGCTCACCGAGGACCAGCAATCCGTTCGCCTCGGCCAGGCCGGAAAGAGTGTACGGCCCACCGGCGAGCGGTTGCACCGTGTGTCCGCCGCCGCGCCGTTCGGCGACGTGGGCCGGGCGGAACTCGCGCAGCCCGCCGGGTGAGGAGACCGTCTCGAGCAGGTGCGCCTTGACGCTGTGGCGGAAGACCGGCTCGGCCCCGGCCAGGAGTTGGATGACCGGGCGGGCCAGCACCTCGAAGCCGATCAGCGCGGCGCCGGGCTCGCCGGGCAGGCACACGACCGGCACCTCCTCGCCGCCGACGGTGCCGAATCCGAGCGTGGCGCCGGGGCAGAGCGCGACGTCGGTGAACTCGACGACGCCGCGGCCGGGGTCGCGCCGGGAGAGCACCCGGCGCAGCATGTCGCCCGGCCCGGTGCCGGTGCCACCGGTGGTGATGATCAGGTCGGCCCGCAGGGTCTGGTCCTCCAACAGGCCGCGCAGGCCCTCGGGGTCGTCGTCGCAGATCCCGATCCGGTAGGCCAGAGCGCCGGCCTCGACTGCGGCGGCCGTCAGCGCGTGCGAGTTGGCGTCGACGATCTGACCGGGCTGGCTGGGCCGGCCCACATCGACCAGTTCGTCGCCGGTGGCCACGACCACGACCCGCGGGCTGGGCCGCACGACGACGTGCCCGATGCCCGACGCGGCGAAGGTCGCCACCATCGCGGGGGTCACGTACGCCCCGGCGGGCGCGAGCACCTGGCCCGCCGCGACCTCGTCACCGGCCCGGCGTACGCCCGAACCTCGCTTGGGCACGTGCAGGATCTCGACCGCCGCCATGCCCTGATCGGTCCAGTGCACGGGCACGACCACGTCGGCGCCGATCGGCAGTGGCGCACCCGCGGCCACCGAGAAGCACGTGTTCGAGGTGACTCGCACCGGCCGCCAGCTCGCCGCGCCGAGGTCACCGACCACGTTGAGGCGGGCCGGTCGCGGCCCGCCCTCGAACCGCCCGAAGGACGGGTGCGAGCCGACCCGGCCGACCGCGGACAGGTCGTCCCAGCGGGCCGCGTAACCGTCGATCGCGGCCTGGTCGAAGGCCGGATAGGGGTGCGGCGCGAGCACTTCGTTGGCAAGCACGTTGCCGTGCGCCTGGGTGAGGTCGAGGTCGAGCGGAGGCAGCGCCCGCAACCTGCGCAGCACGCTGCCCAGGTATTCGGCGAGAGGCATCAGCTCGTTGGCGGCCGCCTCGGCATCGGCCGTGGCCGTCATCCCTTGGCACCGCCGGCGACGAACTCGGCCAGCCAGCTCCGGAACTCCTCGCCCAGGTCGTCCCGCTTGGCCGCCAGCATGACGACGGTCTGCAGGTAGCCCAACGGCATGCCGGTGTCGTAGCGGTGACCGCGGTAGATGATGCCGTGCACCGGCGTGCCCTCGGCCAGCAGTTGCGCCATCGCGTCGGTCAGCTGGATCTCCCCGCCGCTGCCCGGCTTGGTGTTGTCGATCGCCTCGAAGATCGTGGCGGGGAGGATGTAGCGACCCAGCACGGCCAGGTTGCTCGGCGCCTCCTCGGGTGAGGGCTTCTCGACCAACCCGGTCACCTCGACGATGTCGTCCCGGTCGCTGCCAACCCCCTCGTTCGAGGACGAGACCGACGCGATGCCGTAGCGCGACGTCTCCTCGGGGGCGACCTCGCCAAGGGCGAGCACGATGCCACCCGTCCGCGCCTGGAGGTCGATCATCGCCGGCAGCAGGGGCTTGTCCTCCTCGACGAACTCGTCGCCGAGGAGCACCGCGAACGGCTGGCCGCCGACGTGCGAGGCGGCGGTGCCGACGGCGTGCCCGAGTCCCAGCGGCTCACCCTGGCGGACGGTGTAGATGTCGGCGAGCTCGCTCGTGCGGCGGACGGCGGCGAGCCGGGTGTAGTCGCCCTTCTCCTCGAGCCTGGCCTCGACGTCGGGCCGGCGGTCGAAGTGGTCGACCATCGAGGTCTTGCCGCGGCCGGTGACCAGCAGGACGTCGGTGATGCCGGCGGCGGCGGCCTCCTCCACGATGTATTGCAGGACGGGCCGGTCGACCACGGGCAACAATTCCTTGGGTACGGCCTTGGTGGCCGGCAAGAATCGGGTCGCCAGGCCAGCCGCGGGAATCACGGCCTTCACTGCCCGGTGGCCGGACGCGTGCGCGTTCGTGGTCATCAAGGTCACCGCACCTTCGCTCAGTCGTGCCCGTGGCATGCCGCGAGACTAGCGGCCACGCCGGTGTTGCGGCGGTCGTGGCACGCTCGGCACCGCCGTCGTCGGATCAAAGTCTCCTTCATCCACGCCCGGCGAAACCCCTGACTTCGTCACATCGGCCGATTCCGCCAGCCGGTACGTGTCCCGGCCGGCGTTCTTGGCCGCGTACAGCGCCCGGTCGGCGGCCGCGAGGACCTGCGGAGAATTCTCGCCGTGCTCCGGATAGACCGCCACCCCGACGGAGACGCTGATCGGGATCTGGACACCGTCGACGGTCACCGGACGGGCACGCACCGCCGCGCCGAGACGTTCGGCGACGATCACCCCGCCGTACGCGTCGGTCTCCGGCAACAGCACCACGAACTCCTCCCCACCCTGCCGAAACGCCACGTCGACCTCGCGCAGCCCGACCCGGATACGCCGGGCGAACTCGCCCAGCACGGCATCCCCGGCGGCATGCCCGTACGTGTCGTTCACGTCCTTGAAGTGGTCGAGGTCGAGCGCCAGCACCGAGAGCATCCGCCCGAACCGGCTGGCCCGCTCCACCTCCCGGCGCAGCGACTCGCGCAGGTAGCGGTAGTTCCACAGGCCGGTCAGGGGGTCGGTCATCGAGAGCCGCTGCGCCTCCTCGTGCAGCCGTACGTTGTGCACCGCGACCCCGGCCTGACCGGCGAAGGTCCGCAGGGTGTGCAGGTCGGAGTCGTCGAACGGGTCCCCGCCGACCCGGTCGTAGAGCGCCAGCACACCCAGC
>DASRYP010000202.1:0-8692 GCA_035687165.1 Actinoplanes sp.
CCGCGATCTGGAGGCGTGATGTCGGCCGACGACGACATGCGGGAAGCCCTCGAGACGTTCGTGACCGAGGCCCGCGATCTCGTGCAGGGTCTCGAGGACGGTCTCCTCGAACTGGAGGGCAACCCGGCGGCCGACGAGACCGTCAACACGCTCTTCCGCGCCGCGCACACCTTGAAGGGGTCGGCCGGGTTGTTCGGGCTCGACCACCTGGTGAGCTTCACGCACGTGGTGGAGACGATCCTGGGCGCCCTCCGCGAGGGGACCTTGCCGGTCTCGCCCGGCCTGGTCAGCGCCCTTCTTCCCTGCGCGGACCACATCTCGGCGATGGTCCTGGGGCTCGCCGAGGGCCGGCTGGAGTCGACCGACCGTGAGGCTGACGACGGGGCCCGGCTCATCGCCACACTGGCGCCGTATCTGTCGGACGGGGCTGCCCCTGTGACCGCCGGCCCGCGCGCCACCGAAGAAGCGGCCACCACCACGCGGATGTGGCGGCTCGCCCTCCGTTTCGGTCGGGACTGCCTGCGTAACGGCATGGATCCACTGTCGTTCCTGCGGTACCTCGCCACCATCGGCACGGTGACCGACGTCGTCACCAGCGCGGAGGGAATGCCGGACCTCGACGAGATGGACCCGGAGACCTGCTACCTGGCCTTCGAGGTGCAGCTGCTGACCGCCGCGCCGAAGGCGGAGATCGAGGGTGTCTTCGAGTTCGTCCGCGACGAAAGCGACATCCGCATCGTGCCGGCGGACGATCAGGTCGACCTCTACGTCAAAGCCATCCGGGCCATGCCCGAGAGCGACCGGATCGGTGACGTCCTGCTCAGCAGTGGGGTGGTGACCGAACTGGAACTAGCCGAGGCACTGCGCATTCAGGAGCAGCGAAAGAAGCTGGGCGGGGCCGAGGCGGTGCCGCTCGGCACGATCCTGGTCGAGCAGGGCATCGTGCCCCGGCCGATCGTCGACGCGGCGCTGAACCGCCAGCGCAAGACGGCCGAGATCCGTTCGCAGGACACCCAGACCATCCGGATCGACGCCGCCCGCCTGGACAAGCTCATCGACCTGGTCGGTGAGCTCGTGATCGCGCAGTCGAGCACGGGAGTCGGCACCGCGGCGTCCGGCGGCCACCAGTCCTCCGAGGCGCAGGGCGAGGTGATGCGGCTCGTCGACGAGGTGCGGCACAGCGCGCTGTCGTTACGGATGGTTCCGATCGGCACGACGCTGCGCCGGTTCGAACGGGTGGTCCGCGACGTCGGCATGGAACTCGGCAAGGACGTCGTCCTGGTGATCACCGGCGGCGATGCCGAGATGGACAAGGCGCTGGTCGAGCGGATCAGCGATCCGCTCCTGCACCTGGTCCGCAACTCGCTCGACCACGGTGTGGAACCGGCCGAGGAACGTACCCGGCACGGCAAGGCGTCCCGGGGGACGCTGCGGATCAACGCGTATCACGACGCCGGCAACATCGTCATCGAGGTCGGCGACGACGGCCGCGGCCTCGACCGGGAACGCATCCTGGCCAAAGCCACCGACCGCGGCCTGGTGGCGCCAGGCGCGACGCTGACCGACGCGGAGATCTTCGATCTGATCTTCGAACCGGGCTTCTCCACGGCCGAGGCGGTGTCCAACCTCTCCGGCCGAGGCGTCGGTATGGACGTCGTGCGACGCAACGTCACCGCGTTGCGGGGCAGCATCGAGGTGGAGACCACCCGCGGGGCGGGCACCACCATCCGGATCCGGCTGCCGCTCACTCTGGCGATCATCGACGGCTTCCTGGTCGGCGTGGGCCAGTCCTCGTTCATCGTGCCGCTCGATCGGGTCACGGAATGCGTCGAACTGCCGCAGGGGCCGCTGAACCGCGACTGCATGAACCTTCGGGGCGAGGTGTTGCCCTTCATCCGGCTCCGGTCCCTGTTCGGGATCCCGGGCGAACCGGCCCAGCGGCAGAACGTCGTCATCGTCGAGCAGTCGGGCCTGCGCACCGGCCTGGTCGTCGACGCCCTGCTCGGTGAGTTGCAGACGGTCATCAAGCCCTTGGGGGTCCTGTTCAGCAAGGTGGACTGCATCAGCGGCTCCACCATCCTCGGCGACGGGGGTATCGCGCTCATCCTGGACGTGGGCCCGCTGGTCACCGGCCACTCGGAGCGCGAGTACGCCCGCCAGCTCAGGAGGCCGGCCCCGGTCGGAGGTTAGTGGCGAAGCGGCCCGTCCCGAAGCCGGCGGGCCGTCACGACAGACTGTTGTCGTGCCGCACCCAGACATCGCCGGTGGCCACCTCGAAGATGATTCTGCGAGGTCCCTGGCCGCCGACGTGATGGGCCACGACAGGCACCCCGTCGGCGGCGAGCAGCCGCACGGCGGCCTCGACGTTGCGGTCCGGGATGTCGCTGAGGGCGAGCCCGCCGCGTTCGGCGAACTGGCTGCCGCCCCCGAAGATCTTCGCCGCATAACTGGACAGTTCGGTGCCGGCTTCCGCCGCCCGCTGCCGGAACAGGGCCATCGCGCCGTCGGCGCATCGCGGGTCGGGATGATCGGGGTCTCGCGAGGCCCGATTCGGGGTGAGATAGTGACACATTCCGCCGATACGTCGTTCCCGGTTCCACCAGGTGATCGAGACACAGGAACCGAGCAGCGTGTGGACCCGCGGCTGGTCGGCCCCGAAATAGAACCCGCCGGGCGGCAGTTCGAGACCCATCAGGGCCGAGCGGTGGGTGAGCGGCCAATCCACGTTCGCCGACGGCCCGCCCGGGGCGGGTGCGGCCCGGGGCACCATGATTCGGTCGATGGACATGTGGTCGCCTCCCTGCCTCGCCAGCCGGGGTTTCGACGTGACCGAGGATCATCGACGGCCCACCGTGGGTGCTGCGGCTCCAGCTGCCCCGGCCAGGTAATCGGCAGCTCGGTGACGGTTGCTCAGAAGTCTCGGGCGATCATCGGCGACTCGCCGGCCGGCGGCCCGCGCACAGCCCGGGAAGAAGAGCGAGTCCGCCGGCGAGCAGCTCCGACAACGCTGGCGAAAAGGGCTCGCTACGGCGGGCCGACACGGCGCCCCTACTGTGGGTGACGGGCGGTGGGGGAAGTCGGTCGCCGGGCCGCGTCGAGATCGAGTAACGAGTTCTATGCATTGATCAGTCCGGGGATTACGATCACCGCAACGGCTGGGAGCGACGTCCGGGAGCGCGCCTGATCGGCGGATAAATGTCGGCACGCGGACGCTTCCCGGATGCCTGCTGTCAAGCAAGCACTCTCATGATCACCCAGCGCGCACCGGCTGGTGTGCGCAGAGGGAGGAACAACGGTGCGTCTCTTCACCCGCACGATCGCCGTCTCGCTGGCGGCCACTACGATAGCCGCGGTCGCGGCCTGCTCACCGCCCGAGAAGAAGAGCGAGTCCGCCGGCACCAGCGCCGCGAGCGCGACCAGCGCCGCCGGCCTGGGCGGGATCGACAAGCTCGTCGAGGCGGCCAAGGCCGAGGGCCAGCTCAACGTCATCGCGCTCCCGCCGAACTGGGCGAACTACGGCGAGATCATCAAGGCGTTCGGCGACAAGTACGGCATCAAGGTCAACTCTGCTCAGCCGGACGGCTCGAGCCAGGACGAGATCAACGCCGCGAACCAGCTCAAGGGCCAGGACAAGGCGCCTGACGTCTTCGACCTGGCCGCGACCGTCGCGACCGCCAACGTCGCGCTGTTCTCGCCGTACCAGGTCGCCACGTTCGGTGACATCCCGGAGAACCTGAAGGACGCCAACGGCACCTGGGTGAACGACTACGGCGGCTACATGTCGATCGGCTACGACAGCGCCAAGGTGCCCGCCCCGGCCTCGCTGGCCGACCTGCTCAAGCCCGCCTACAAGGGCAAGGTCGCGCTCAACGGCGACCCGACCCAGGCCGGTTCCGCGTTCGGTGGCGTCCAGATGGCCTCGCTGGCCAACGGCGGTACCGTCGAGGACATCACCAAGGGCGTCGACTTCTTCGGTCAGCTCAAGAAGGCCGGCAACCTGCTGCCTGTCGACCCCGACTCGGCCACCATCCAGTCCGGTCAGACCCCGGTCGTCTTCGACTGGGACTACCTGAACGCGTCGGAGGCCGGCAAGCTCAAGACCTGGAAGACCTTCGTCCCCAACGGCGCGGTCCTCGGCTCGTACTACGTGCAGGCCATCAGCAAGGACGCCCCGCACCCGGCCGCCGCGCGGCTCTGGCAGGAGTTCCTCTACTCCGACGAGGGCCAGAACCTGTGGCTCAAGGGCGGCGCCCGCCCGGTGCGCGCCGAGGCCATGCAGAAGGCCGGCACCATCGACAAGACGGCGTTCGACGCGCTGCCGAAGATCGAGGGCACCCCGGTGATCCCGACCGAGGCGCAGAACGCCAAGGCCAAGGAGTACCTCGCGGCTAACTGGGCCAAGGCAATTGGCTGAGATCGCTACGACCGTCCCGCAGCGCGTGGCCAAGCGGCCACGCCTGCGGGGCGTCACCACACTTCTCGGTACGGTGCCGTTCTTCGCGTTCGTGACTGCCTTCCTGATCATTCCGACTCTGGTCGTGGTGTTCGGGGCATTCGCCGGCGACGAGGGCGGCGTGACCCTGGCCAACGTCAAGGCGCTCGGGAACTCGTACATCCTGGACGCCTTCGGTCGCAGCATCGCGCTGTCGCTCATCAGCGCGCTGGTCGGGGCCGTTCTGGGCGCCCTTCTGGCGTACGCCTTGACGACCGCGAAGCCCGAGGGCATCCTGCGCCGGACCGTGACCGCGGCGGCCGGCGTGCTCGCCCAGTTCGGCGGCGTCACGCTGGCGTTCGCGTTCCTGGCCACGATCGGCCTCTCCGGATTCGTCACGGTGTGGCTGCGGGAGACCTTCAACTTCGATCTGTACGCCAACGGGGTCTGGCTCTTCGAACTGCCCGGCCTGACGCTGGTCTACACGTACTTCCAGATTCCGCTCATGGTGATCGTCTTCCTGCCCGCGCTGGACGGCATCCGTCCGCAGTGGCGGGAGGCGATCGAAAGCCTCGGCGGCACCACCTGGCAGTACTGGACGCGGGTGGCCGGCCCGTTACTCGCCCCCGCGTTCCTCGGTTCGTTCCTGCTGCTCTTCGCCAACAGCTTCTCCGCGTACGCCACCGCGGCCGCGCTGGTGAGCCAGGGCAGCCCGCTCATCCCCCTGCAGATCCGGGGCGCCCTCACCAGCGAGGTCCTGCTCGGCCAGCAGAACGTCGGCAAGGCGATGGCGCTCGGCATGGTCATCGTCGTCTCCGTCGTGATGACGCTCTACACATTGCTGCAGAGGAGGACCTCCAAGTGGCTGGGGTGATCGCCCGGCGTGCCCGCAAGCAGCGCGCCTTCCGCTGGACCGTGCTGATCGTGCTGGGTGTCTTCTTCCTGCTCCCGTTCGTGGCGATGGTCGAGTTCTCCACCCGCGACCCGCAGACCTGGCCGCTGCTGGTGAACTGGCCCGAGCTCAGCGAGCGCTACCCCGCCCTGTCCGAGGGCATCCTCGCGTCGCTGCTGCAGGCCTCGCTCACGGCACTGCTCATGCTGGTGCTGCTCGTGCCGACCGCGGTGTGGGTGCGGCTGCGGCTACCCCGGCTGCGGCGCCTCGTCGAGTTCATCTGCCTGCTGCCGCTGACGATCCCGGCGATCGTGCTGGTCGTGGGGCTCGCGCCGGTCTACGCCTGGGTCAACTACTTCCTGGGCGGCTCGTCCGTGACCCTCGTCTTCGCGTACACGATCCTGGTCCTGCCCTACGCCTATCGCGCGATCGACGCGGGCCTGTCGGCGATCGACGTGAAGACGCTCGCCGAGGCCGCCCGCAGCCTGGGCGCCGGGTGGGGCACGGTGATGTGGCGGGTCGTGCTGCCGAACATCCGCTCGGCGGTGCTGAGCGCGGCGTTCCTGACCGTGGCGCTGGTGCTCGGCGAATACACCATCGCGTCGCTGCTCAACCGTACGAACCTGCAGGTCGCCATCAACTTCCTGGGCAAGAGCAGCGCGACCATGTCGGTGGCGGTGTCGCTGACCGCGCTGCTGCTCGCCTTCGTCCTGCTGCTGTTGCTGTCCCTGCTGGGTGGCCGCCGGCGCCGCGCCTCGGCCGTCGAGGCAGCGCCTGCCGTTCCCGCTTCCGTCGCTGCCAAGGAGTCCCCCTTATGACCGGCGTCGCCGTACACCTCAACGGACTGCGCCGCACGTTCGGCACCGTGCACGCCCTGGACAACCTCGACCTGTCGATCGAGCCGGGCGAGTTCGTCGCGCTGCTCGGCCCGTCCGGCTGCGGCAAGACGACCGCGTTGCGCGTGCTCGCCGGGCTCGAGGACGCGGACAGCGGGCAGGTGCTGGTCGGCGGGGAGGACGTCACCGCGCTGCCGGCCAACCGCCGGGACATGGGGATGGTCTTCCAGGCGTACAGCCTCTTCCCGCACTTGACCGCCCTGGCCAACGTGTCGTTCGGGTTGTCGCTGCGGGGCCGGTCCAAGTCGGCCGGCCGGGCCCGGGACATGCTCGAGCTGGTCGGCATCGACAGCTTCGCCGACCGCTACCCGCACCAGCTCTCGGGCGGTCAGCAGCAGCGCGTGGCGCTCGCCCGAGCCTTGGCGATCGAGCCGAGCGTGCTGCTGCTGGACGAGCCGCTCTCGGCGCTCGACGCGAAGGTGCGGGTGCAGCTGCGCGACGAGATCCGGCGGATCCAGACCGAGGTCGGCACGACGACCCTCTTCGTCACGCACGACCAGGAGGAGGCCCTCGCGGTCGCGGACCGGGTCGGCGTCATGCGGGCCGGCAAGCTGGAGCAGCTCGCGGCGCCGTCGGACATCTACCTGACGCCGGCGACGCCGTTCGTGGCCGAGTTCGTCGGGTTGAGCAATCGGCTGCCCGGCACGGTCGTGGGCAACGAGGTCGAGGTCCTGGGGACGCGGTTGCCGCTGCTCTCCCCCGCGTCGTCGGCCTCGGTGACCGCGCTCGTACGGCCCGAGTCGGTCGTCGTCGAGGCTTCGCCCACCGGCACGGGCCGTGTGCTGACGACCAGCTTCCTCGGCCCGATCAGCAAGGTGACGGTCACGGTCGGGGAACTGCTGGTGGTGGCGCAGGTGGCCACCGACCGGCTCGGTTCCTTGGCACCGGGCACTCCGGTAGAGGTCAGTCTCGCCCCGAATCCGGTGGCGCTCGCCTGATTTTCGCGTTTTGCTGCGACTCGCCCGAGTCGCTTCGTGCGGTCAGTAGCCGTGCCGAAGAAACCCCTGTCCGCCCTGCTGCTCGTGCCGCTCGTCGCCCCCTCCCGGGCGGTGGCGGCCCCGCCGGCGAGGCGGGCAGGTTCGGCGACGCGCCGATCCAGGTGGACGCGACCCTACGGCTGGAGGTCGTCGGGCAGGGAGCTGATGACGAAGCTGATCGAGTCCGGCGGATTCAGACCCCGGCTACACCCTCGATGGTGAAGAGCCGGGAAAGCGCCGACGATCTATCCCACAACCGCCAGGACGTGACTACGCAAATATGGCTGCGCCATCGCGCGTGAATTCCGAGTCACCTCGGCCGCGTGGCGCGAGAGTTCAGCGATGTGAAAGATTTCACTGTTACTTCTTGGTAAATCGCAAGTCGATTCCACGTCGCGCTCCTAAATGCGCTGATGGACCGCAAGAATACCGTGCACAGGATTCCGTTTATGCACCCGCCATAGGCTTCGGGCGGCGGAACACCAAGGTTGCCGGTCGCGGATCGCCTCGGCTACGTTCCCGATCATGTCAGTTCGTACTGCTGCTGCCCGCTGGCAGGGCGATCTCGTGACCGGCAAGGGCGGCTACTGCCCGGTCTCACGGTTGCTCTCCCCCGGCGCCGAGATCACGCTGAGCGCCGAACTCGTCTGACGCGCCGGTGCGGCGCTTCCCGCGCCTGGGCAGTCCGCCCGGTCGCTGCTCCCCGGCAGCGGCCGGGCGGCTCGCGGCTCGCCCCTCGCGCGGAGGTCGATCCGTTCGTTCCGGCGCGGCTTTTCTCCCGTCATCTCCAGGAGTGATCAAGCATGATCGACGATGTGTTCGCGGCCAACCGGGCCTACCTGCTCGGCTGGAACGACGGTCCGGCCGAGGACGACATCTACCGCAGCGAGGTGCCGCACGCTCCGCTCAACGGCGTGGTGCGCGTCCACGGGCGGCCGCTCGCCGAGGCGTACGCGCAGGCTTGTGATCGTCTCGCGGGTCTGCCCCGGGTGTGGTGGGTGGGGCAGGACAGCGACCCCGGGACGACCGACGGGCTGCTCGGGCTCGGCGCGACCGTGCTGGCCGACCGGATGCCGGTCATGGCCGCGCCGGTGGGTGCCGTCTGTTCCGGAGTCGAGCTCCCCGGACTGGTGATCGAGGAGGCTACCGACGTCGGTGAGTTCGTCGCCGCGTACGCCCGGGTCTCGGGCATTCCCGAGGTGGGCGTGCCGATCGCGGTCGAGCGGGACAAGGCCCTCCCGGTGCTGCGTCTGGTCGGGCGGCTCGAGGACGGGAGCATCGTCGGGACCGCGGAGGCGTTCTTCAGCCACGGACTCGTGCTCCTGTACTTCGTCGGTACACAGCCTGAGCACCGGCGGCGCGGAATCGGCACGGCGATGAGCCGGGCCGTCCTGCGGCACGCCGACGCGCGCGGGATTCGGACGGCGGCGTTGACGTCCAGCGCGATGGGTGAGGCGGTCTACCGGCGGCTGGGCTTCCGCGAGGTGGGCAGTTA
>DASRYP010000203.1:0-8791 GCA_035687165.1 Actinoplanes sp.
TCGTGGTGGCCTGGGCCAAGGCCGCCGGACTCATCCGCGTCGTCCACGGCCGGCTGGTCCCGGTGAAGAAGAACCAACAGCTGGTCAATCGGCCGGCCCAGCTGTGGAACGTCATGTTCGCCGCGTTCGACCAGCTCGGAACGGTGATCTGCTCCACTGGTTGGTTCCAGTCGCTGCTGGGCGACAACTTCGCCGACGGCATCGCCTTCCTTTTCCGCGGCATCGCGGACGGCGGCGGCACCGCGCCCATCGGCGCGGTGCAACAGGAGGTCTGGTCTGCCCTCAGCGCACGCTACTACCTCGACGACGCCACGACCGAGCAACTGGCTCGCCTGCGCATGACCACAGACAATGACGTACGCCGCGCCGTGGCCGGACTGGTGACCCTCGGCGCGCTCGCCCAAGAGGACGCCGCAGCCGGGACGCTACGACTGACGCCGTTGGCCGAGTGGGTTCTGCGCTCCCGGTACGGTGCTGTCGCGCCCGGCGACCAGATCGCCCAGCTCAAGGTCACCCTGCTGGACGCCGAACCGCCGGTGTGGCGCCGCCTGCTCGTACCCGCGACGATCCGGCTCGACCGGCTGGACCGGGTGATTCAAGCCGCCATGGGCTGGACCAACTCGCACCTGCACATGTTCATCCACTCCAGCGGCCGATACGGCGTCCCCGACCTCGACTTCCGCTGCAGGACGAACGCCGCGCCACCCTGCGCGACCTGGCCGATCGAGAAGGCGAAACCGTCAGATATGAGTACGATTTTGGCGACGGCTGGGAACACGAGATCGTACTGGAGCAGTTGCTAGCCGCCGAGTCCGGCGGCCGGTACCCCAGCTGTGTGGACGGTGCACGCGCCTGTCCGCCGGAAGACTGCGGTGGTGTCCACGGCTATGCCGATCTCATCGACACACTTGCCGACCCCACCCACCCCGAACATCAGCAAATGCTGGAATGGCTCGGTATCGAGAAAGGCAGCGACTTCGATCCGGCGCACTTCGACACCGCCGACACAAACCGCCGCCTTGACGCCGTCATACTCGCCGCGACCCGCACCGGCTGAAACTTCGCCGAGTATCCCGACCCGGCAGTGCACTGACTGCATCGGTGCTCCGGCTCGCGTCCATCGTTCGGGTCCCCGGCTTCGGCGCGACCGCGCCGATCTGCCCGTGCGCTGGTCCGGTAGTGCGCCACCTGTTTGTCGTCGTGCAGGAATCGCGAACTGCCGGCGCCGGGGCATGCCCAGCCGTCGGGCCGATCAACTGGACCGGGGCGAGGTCACGTGTCGCTCGGACCTTGACTGCCGTCGAGGTCTCGGGCGCATCTGCGTCGGATCTCCTTGATGCTGACCACGTCGCCGCTGACTGCGTCGGTGACGTGCCAGAAGACGAGCCCGTCGGTTGAGATCGTCGACTCCGGCGCGTCATGTCCGAGGATCTGCTGCTTGACGGCGCGTCCCGCCGCGGACAACGTCGAGTGGATCTGCCCGTTGTAGCGGACGCGACCGTCGGCGAGTAACTCACCGTGATGGGTGAGCCCGCGATAGTCCCCGTAGAGGGCGGCTCCTGGCCGGAGTCGCCCGGCGGCGATCATGTCGGTCACCTTGATCGATCGTTCCTGTGCGGTCACTGCCTGCTTGGTCCGGCGACCGGCGGCGGTGGCTCTGCCGTCACCCGGCATCGTCGACGGTGTGGTGACCGCGGAATTCTGCGGCGGGCTCCCTCCGGCGCCGGAAGGGAGAACAGGCTTGCCGACGGGTACGGGGAAGTCGAACGCGGCGCGGGCCCGGATCAGACTCGTGCGGACCTCGTCGGTGGTCAGCCGGGGCAGGCGCCGGTCGAGCAGGGCGACAAGCTCGGCCGGCGGCTCGATCCCGCCGAACATGCTGGTCAGCTCGGCGTGGACCTGACGGTCGACGAAGAATCCCTTCCACAACTCGTCGATCCGATTGTCTCGCATGTTGTCCTTGCTCAGCAGGCTGAGCAGTTCCACAGCCCGCTCGGGGTCGTCGATGCGAACAGCCCGGAACAGTTTCTGCTCGATGGGCACGGGGGCGTGCGCGTTGTAGATCCGCCACTGCATCCCGTCGGTGAGCGCGACCCATTCGACTCCGGCGGCTGTCGCGTATGCGATCGTCTGGTTAGCCCAACGCGGCACGTCCAGGTTCTCGCCGAGGCCCTTCGCCTCGATGAACAGCTTTGGTGTGCGCAGGAGCAGGAGAGCGTAGTCGACCGGGTTGTCGGCGCCGTTGCGCCGGTATTCGTGGGAGACCTCGTCGGGATCTCGCAAGTCCCAGCCGAGCGCCTCGATGATCGGGCTGATCAGGCTCGCTTTGGTGTTCTGTTCACCGAGCCGCTGCGGATTCCGCTGGAAACGTTCCAGCCGTTCGGCGCACTGCTTGACGACATCTCGCAGGTCGAGCACCTTCACCCCCGTCTGTCAGGTCGGCCGTCCGATCCGCCGCGCCGTCGTTGGTGGAACTGGTGGTCGCGGTGAATCAGCGCGACGATTCTCTCGCATGACTGCGAGTCGAGGGCGACAGGGCCAGGTCAACCTGGGTACCCGGCTCGGAAGAATGGGAAATGCGCCCGTCGCTCGTCATCACCGGCACGGCCCGAGGAGCCGGCCGGGGGCGTCCCCGAAGGTCGGCCTGCCGGACGCGGTGGAGCGTCGCCGATTGGCAGTTCGCTTACCAGTGCAGCGGCGATCGCCCTGGCGTGCCGGCCGCCTTCCGGGTGTATGCCGGAGGCATGTCAAGGAGACGAAGCGCCGCCGACCACGCCACCGAGAACCACGAAGAAGAACAGCAGGGCAGCCGGCACGAGGCACACGTATCCGAGAACGAGGCCGGCAACGGCCATGCCGCGTCCTTGTTTCGCGTTCGTTTTCGTGTCGTTCAGCCCGGCGTGGCCGAAGATCACGGCGAGGATGCAGGGAAGCGCGAACGTGCACCAGCCACCGAGAATCCCGATGATGCCGAGCACCAGGGCGGCGACGGCGTACCCGGACGTCGGCGTTTGATTACCGACCACGATGACCTGCGGTCCGTGGGTCGGGTATCCGCCGCCGTACGCAGCCGGGTACTGCGGCCCGGGATGGGCAGGTGGATACGACGGTCCGGGATAGGCAGGCGGGTACTCGCCGTCGCCTGACGGTAGTTGTGGCCGTTCGTACGACATCGCTCTCCCGCGCCTGGGCATAGTGGTGGCCACGGCAAACGAAAGTCGTGGGTTGATTCATTGCAGCCGCGGCGCGACCGAATCGCAGTCCCCCGTTCAGGTCCAGATCGACTACGTTCGGCGGCGAACCGGGAACCCGCGCCGACACCGGGCCGGGTACGCCCAGCACCATCCCCGCCGATGCGGGCCCTGGGCGGTGCGCGGCAGGCCGGGCGGCTCAGCCGGTACAGCAGCGCGGGTGCGACAGACGCTCCCCGCACGTGCAGGGCAGGACGAGGGGTGCCGTTGTCAACGATGAACGCGACCGGTCCGTGCCGACATACGCGGAATTGGACCGGCTGACTCACTCACGAACAGATGATGGCTGGCGAACCGTGTCCCGGCTGCCCCTGGCGATGAACTCATCTTCCGTCTCCCGGAGCGTCCGTAGACACCGAACGCCGTACGGTGCTTCTCAGCTTCGGTCATAGCCTTCTCGCCCTGCTCGTACACCGCCGCGCCGCCGACGCCAACGGCCACCCCGACCACCGCAGCTTTACTCAGCAGGTCACCCAGAGCACGGCCACCGCCGCCCGACGCAATCGTCCCGCCGCCCAAGTACGCCTCACGCGCGGCCGTCTGGGCCGCGCCGTGCAGTTCCGAGGTTGCGGTCCCGGTCCCGGCGACCGCGATCTGGTTCATCCCGTCCTGCAGGAAACTCCATACGGTACGGCCAGCTTGGGCTGACTGGAGGAGGCCCTGGGCCCAGCCCTCAACGTCGAGGTCGAGCTTCGGCTGCGCCATGACCTGCAAGGTGGTGGAGAACTCGACCCGTCGAGAACGAGTAACTCACCGACACGTACCTGCATGTTGTTTCGCACCAGGATGTCGCGCATCCGCAGGACGACGCTGTCATGGACCTGCTCATGCTTACGGCCGAACACTCGCAGCTGTTCGTTCGTCTTTTCGTGCTCGGCGAGGTGTGCGTTGTGGCGATCTGAGTAGGCAGCCCACAGGTCCCGCATCTGCCCTTCTGCCCGGTAGCGTTTAACGCTGCCGTAGACGGCGCCTGCAGCACCACTCACCCCGGTGACGGCTGCGGTAGCCGCAAACATGACAGGAACAGGCCGCATTACCATCCGCGCCATCGGCGGCTCCTTCGTTGAGGTTGGTCGAACAATGCGTCCCGGTCGGGTTTGCCTCGCCAGCGGATGTTATCGGTTCGCGACGCTCGGTCCCCTAACACGAGAGTCATGCAGCAGGCCGCTTCGGGTCAGCGGAAGCTCGCGGTGGGAAGGTGGTCGCCGACGTAGCCGACGTGGATGCGGCCGGTTCGGCCCCCGGTATCGTCGTAGAAGTGGATCCGCGGACACGGGGTACCGCCTTGCTGAATCTTGAGGTGGGCCTGCATGTAGGCCCGACCTGATGCCTCCACTTCGGTCGGCACCGCGAAGGTGCGCGCTTCCCGCAACTTCGGCATCGTCGTGGTCGTTTCCGATTCGCTCAGCGCAACCCACCTCGCTGGGACCGCGGCGCCGCCCGACGGAGGCGCTTGGCACCAGGCCAGGAACGAATTGGTCCAGGTGCCGGCCGACCGCGCCTCGGCATAGTCGTTCAGCGCCGCGAGCGCCTGCCAAATCTTGAGCGCCCACCGTTCCGCCTGTGGGTGCACGTCCAGCCCGGCCGCCGCGTCCGAGGTGTCCCCGATCGACAGCAATGGCAACCGGGCCGCCAGTTCGAGCGTCTCGACTACGTTGCCGGGCACGGTCAGCTGACCGGGAGTCTCCTGCCCGGCGACGTGCACGTGATGGGCGGACAGTTCGGATTCGAGCCAGCGGATCCGGGCGCGCAGGCGCTCGTTGTCCCGTTCCAGGTCAGTCAGCTCGATCTCGCCGAGTTCCCAGCTCAGCCGTAGGTCCTCGACCTCCCCGCGCACCTTCTGTTCCTCGGTGAGCTGAATGGTGAGGTCGTCGATCTCGGCGTACAGCATCGTGATCTCCGCGCCGGCCTCAGCCAGCTTCTCACCGGCCTCGGCGTTCGCCGGCATCGAACGCAGCAGCAGATCCTGCAGGGCGAGGCGTTCCGCTGTCAGAGCCTCGACGTCGGCTGGCTCGTCGACCAGAGTGATCGCGCTCGGATCGACGCCGGCCAGCGTGAGCGTGGCCCGCAACAGCCGGTTCCCCTCGGCGGTCTCGGTCGGCGCCTCGGGAACGGCGACATCCCCGCTGAGGCCGGGCAGCACGGCCGGTTCGCCGGGGGCCGGGAACAACGCCGGATGCGCGGCCGGTGGCCGACGATCCGGCACGGGACGCGCCGCGGAGCCACGCGACAGCGCGCGGCGGACCAGAACGTAGGACACGGGCGGCGGACGGCGGGTGGAGAGGGTCAGAACCTGGTCCCGTACGGCGTTGGCCGACCGCTGCCCGAGCGCGCGCATGCTGGCCGCGGACAGGATGCGGTGCCGCCGTGGAAACGGCTCGTTCGGCGTCAGCCCCGGCAGATATGTCCGCATCCCGCCGCCGTACACCTGCAGATGCGTACCGACCCGGCGGTTGAAGGCCGCCGCCGCGGCGACATTGTGCAACCGAACCACCACGGCCACCCCGGTAACATCCCGAGCGAGCCGTCTGGCGAAGCGCGCCTGCTCCTCCGGTTGTTGCGGGTCAGGGCTGAAGACGATCACCGGAATCCGGCGCCTGGGGTCGAACAGCCAGCCGCGGAGTTCATCGACGTGCCCCTCGGTGATGTCGAGAACCTCCGACGTCAACGGCAGCGACGCATCCGTGCCTTCGACCGCGGCGAGCAGGTCACGGATCAGCCGCGGACTGCCGGGCCGCACCGATGCGGTTTCCGGATCCCGGTGGTGCTCCAGATCCAGCCACACCCAGGACCGCTGCGGCCACGCCGGTTCGGCGCCGAACAACGTCGCTGGCTCGCCCGTCTCCGCAAAAAGAGCGGTCTGCTCGGCCTGTTGGGGCACTGCGATGCGCAGCGAGGTGGTCCACTGGCTGCCGTCGACCAGCCGCTCCTCGAGTCGGAAGACCGCCGCCTGCAGTCGCCGGCCGGTCGACCGATCGGTATACGAGCCGACGCTGCCGCGCGCGACACGGTGCGCATCCTCCGCCTCCGCCTCCGCGCCACCGCCGGTCAGCAGTTCTGCCGCGCTGACCGGCACGCTCTTGCCGGTAGCCCAGGAGGCGAAGAGTTCCGCCGCCCGCGACCGCAGATCGGGCTCGGCCGAGCTGAACAGACTCCGGTAGACCAGCTCGGCCGGCACCTCCCGGCTCGGCTGCCAGGTGCCGCTCACCGCGACCCGGCCACTGCAGCGGCCTGCAAGCGTTCGGCCACCGCGACCAGTTCGGCTCGCAACCGCAGCAGCTCGCCGACTGTCAGCCCCAGCTCGTACCGGTGATGGTGCCCGGCCCGGGACAACGCCCACCACAGATAACCGGCCCGCCGGGCGATCTCCTCACCCGCGTACGCCGACAGCATCAGCAGCTTGGGCCGCTGTGCGCGGACCACGCCGATCTCCGGCCGGACCCGCGCCCAGAACCGGTCGAGCGCCGCCTCCAGTTCCAACCGCAGCAGCCAGGCACAGGCCCGTGGCCATGTCCCCCGGGCTCCCGGCACAGTGGTGGTCAACAGGCGGTCCGCGGTCGACAGATAAGTGCTCATCGGAGCTTCTCCACCAGGTCGGAGGTGTTCTTCACCAACGTCGTCATGCTGGTGCGCCGGGTGCCGTGCGCGCCCTCGGTCACCGCGCGGAACGTGTCGGCGGCCCAACTACCGTATGTCTGGTCGAGGTACGGATAAAGTTCATCGCCTCGTTTGAGCTCATCGAGCAACGTCAGGGTGAGCCGCTGATGGGCGGTGTTCGCTGCCGCCAGCTTCCGTTCCACCTGTCGGTGGGTGGCGCCCTCCCGGTAACGCCGTGCCCGGTAGGCGTCCATGGACGCCGCCTCCAGTGCCGACCGGCAGAAACCGGCGACCACCGGATACCGCGCGTCGTCCGGCAGGGACTGCGCCGCGGCCAGGGCGAACGCGTCGGCCAGGTACCGGTCGGCTGGGTCGTCGGCCATCCGCAGGTCCACCACCGACCGGGCCCGCCGGCTCACCTCCCAGACTGTTGCCTCCAGCCCGAGCCGCCGGATCGCCTCCGGCAGCCGATCGTCGTGGGTGAACACCACAACCTGCCGGCTCTTCGCGATCTCGCCGAGCACCTCGGCCAGTCCGTCCACCTTCGCCGGGTCCATGCTCTGAACCGGATCGTCCACGATCACGAACCGGTACGGGCTGGCCTCGGCCGCCGCCCGCGGCAGGAACACCGACAGGCCGAGCGCATGCAGCTCGCCCTGGCTCATCACGGCCAGCGCGTTCGCTTCGGAACCGTCTACGGTCACCGGGAACCGCACCCGCCGTTGTGTGTTGGCCCCCTCCATCCGCATCTCGCGCAGCTCGACGTTGCTCTCCTGGCGCAGCCGCCGCCAGATGTGCTCCGACTGCCCGACGAAGGCCGCCAGCCGCTCACTCCGGATCCCATCGAGCGCGGCGCCGAGCGCGGCCCGCGCCGCCAGCAGCCGACTCAGCTCCCCCGCCTCGATCTGAACGACCTCGGCCCCGGCCAGCCACCGGCGCAGCGCCGCGGCCGGCTCCTGCCAGACGTTCTGCCGCCGGACCAGCCAGCGGGTCGCGGCCTCGACCAATTCCGCGTACGCCGTCACGACCCGCTCCCAGCCCACCCGCACGGCCGTCACCCCTGCGGCCGCCCCGGGCAGCTCCGGCAGCCCTTCGCGCAGCCGGTCGGCCGGCTCCGGCAGCACGCCGGCCAGAGCGTTTGCGGCCAGGCTGAGCTCCCGGCGTACCAGCGCGAGGTTTTCCTCAACCGCGCGCCGGGCGGCCTCGACCCGACCGGTTACCGACCGCGAATCCGCAGCGGCGGCCTCCAGCCGCACCGCCGCCGCCTCCGCTTCGGCCCGCCACACCGCATCGAGATTTCCGGTACGACACACCGGGCACCGCTGATCGCCCTCGGCCGCGTGGTGGTCGAGCGCCCTGCGCAACAGGTCCGCGGTACGCCCGGCCGCCACCGACTCGCTCCCGCCAAGCCGGTCCGCGTCCTGCTGCGCCACCGCCAGAGTGTCCAGCGTGGACGCCAGATCCGGCAGGTCGGCGCCGAGCAACCGGCGTGCGGCGGCCGCAACCGCCGCGTCGGCGCCCTCGCCGTCACCGGCCGCCAGCCGCGTCAACGTGGTCAGATCGGCCGTGCCGGCCCGGCTGCCGAGCGCCTTGAGCGCCTGCCCCGCCCGGCCGTCACCGACCTCAGCCAGCTGAACCTTCAGCTGGCTGAAACCGGCTTTGGCTGCCTTCACGCGGTCCTCGCGCTCCTTGCGCCGCGCCTGCAGCCGGGCGTCGGCGGCGGCCAACGGGCCGAGGCCGAGAATCGGAGCGAGCGCGTCGTAGAGCTCGGCCGGCTTCGCGGTGATCACCCGCTCCAGGTCCCGGGCGGAGAGGAACGGCCGGTAGAGCCCGACCTTTCCGAGCCAGGCCGGCGCCACCGCGGGCTGCCGGACGGCATCCTCCGGGTTCTTCGCCGAAGCGTCCCAATGCCGGCGGATGGTCACCGGCGGATGGTCACCGCC
>DASRYP010000204.1:0-2489 GCA_035687165.1 Actinoplanes sp.
TAGTCTCCGGCCGGGTGGTGGTCGAGGCGGAACTGGACACCGGCGCGGTGGCCCGGCGTCTGCGGCGGGAGATCGCCGATGTGTACGGCTACCCCAGCGAGGTGCACGTTCTCGCGTCCGGGGGTCTGCGCAAGGGCAGTCACTACATCGTGCGCATCGTCAAGGACGGTGAGGCGCTGGCCCGCCAGACCGGCCTGCTCGATGTGCGCGGCCGTCCCGTCCGGGGTCTGCCGCCGCACGTCGTCTCGGCGAACGTCTGCTGCGCGGTGGCCGCCTGGCGGGGTGCCTTCATGGCGCACGGCTCGCTGACCGAGCCCGGGCGTTCCAGCGCTCTCGAGATCACCTGCCCCGGCCCCGAGGCCGCGCTCGCGTTGCGGGGTGCGGCCCGCCGCATCGGCATCACGGCCAAGGATCGGGAGGTACGCGGGGTCGACCGGGTGGTCATCAAGGACGGGGACGCGATCGCCGCGCTGCTGACTCGGATAGGCGCACACTCCAGCGTGCTGGCCTGGGAGGAGCGCCGGGTACGCCGCGAGGTGCGCGCGACGGCCAACCGGCTCGCGAACTTCGACGACGCGAACCTGCGCCGCTCGGCGCGCGCCGCGGTGGCCGCGGCCGCGCGGGTCACCCGGGCACTCGAGATCCTGGCCGACGAGGCCCCGAACCACCTCACGTCGGCGGGCCGGCTGCGCCTCGCGCACCGGCAGGCGTCGCTGGAGGAACTCGGTGCGCTGGCCGACCCGCCGCTGACGAAGGACGCGATCGCCGGCCGCATAAGGCGGCTGCTCGCCCTGGCCGACAAGAGGGCACGTGACCTGGGCATCCCCGACACCGAGGCCGCCGTCACCCCGGAGATGATGGCTTGCTGACCTTGCTCCTGGACAAGGTGTCATATGGCAAGATGTCCCTTGTTTCGCAGAGCGGTGATTCGACCGCCTGAAAGCTCTTACCGCAGCGCTCGAAAACCCGGAAGACTCCTTCGGCATGAGCAACATTCAGGAGCTTGAGAAGCGGGTAACGGCGGCCGAAAGGGGCCTTGAGGAGGTGCGGATTTTGGCAGTGGGTGCGAGCGAGGACACCGCCGACTATCGGGCGGTGCTCAAGGGGCACACGGCGAGTCTCAACGCGTTGCGCGTGACGCAGCTTGAGCAGTCCGCGGCGCTGGAGAAGCTGTCCGGGGTGGTGGGACAGCAGTCCGAGGTTCTGGGCAAACAGTCCGAGGTGATCGCACAGCAGTCCGCGGTGTTGCAGCAGTTGACCGCTGAGTTCAAGGTGATGCGGGAAGCGCAGTTCCAGCACGCCGTCGAGGTGCGGACAGTGCGGGAGACTCAGATGCGGCACTGCGTCGAGCACGAGGCGAGCTTCGCCGAGATCAAGTCGAGCACCAACCGGATCGAGCGATTGATGAAGCGGCCCGACGCGGAGTTCGAGAACAGGGACTCCTGAGCTCGCGCGTTTGCACGCACGCTTCCGGCCCCGGAGGGTGACCATCGGGGCCGGGCCGGAAGTCGCGTCACGGCCCGGTGTGGCAGAGAGCCGGGCGAAGGGCCCCGGAGGCTCCCGTTGCGGTTGGTGACGGTGACGTCGCGTATGGGATGGGTTGCCAGGTGGGTTCTCGGGTGGAGAAGTGCAGGTTAACGGTGGCTGTGAGTCACAGTTGGGTCGCGACCCCTCGGTGAAGTCTGGGCGGGTCTCGGATAGGGTCTTACCGACGGCGACGGTGCCGGCAACTCGACCGACCGCGCTGTGCGCCGCCAGTCTGATGCGGCGCCTCCTCAGCCGGGTGCGCCGACCGGACGCCCCTGTGCCGGCCCTCGAACGGTCGGCAACGCAGACCCTCCGCCGGTCGCATGTTCCGGCGGACCGAAACGAGGAGATCCACCTGTGACCATCCGGGTTGGCATCAACGGCTTCGGCCGTATCGGCCGCAACTTCTTCCGGGCGGTTCTCGCCTCAGGCGCCGACATCGAGATCGTCGGTGTGAACGACCTGACCGACAACGCCACGCTGGCTCACCTGCTGAAGTACGACTCGATCCTGGGCCGACTGCCGCACGAGGTGAAAGCCACCGCCGACGAGATCACGGTCGCCGGAAAGACGTTCAAGGCATACGCCGAGAAGGACCCGAACAACCTGCCCTGGGGCGACCTGGGTGCCGACGTCGTCATCGAGTCGACCGGCTTCTTCACCGACGCCACGAAGGCCAAGGCGCACGTCGACCAGGGCGCCAAGAAGGTCATCATCTCGGCCCCGGCCAAGAACGAAGACATCACCATCGTGATGGGCGTCAACGACAACCTGTACGACGGTGCCAAGCACACCATCATCTCGAACGCGTCCTGCACGACCAACTGCCTCGCGCCGATGGCGAAGGTCCTCAACGACGCGATCGGCATCGAGCGTGGCCTGATGACCACGATCCACGCCTACACGCAGGACCAGAACCTGCAGGACGGCCCGCACAAGGACCTGCGCCGCGCCCGCGCCGC